>JBCCWM010000001.1:0-36401 GCA_039193505.1 Pseudomonadota bacterium
CCAATGACACGTCCTGTCCAACAAACCGTCTCATCCCGTAATCCTCCATGTGGATCCAATACGGGAGCGTCGGCACCTGACCTGTCAGCACGCAAGCGGCAACGGGCGGTGCGAAACGCAGGCCCCGTTACAGCATCTCATTGCGCGGGTGTTGAGCGAATAGACCAGTTGATTGACCGAAACGGAAGGGTCCGATCTGAGGGTGCCGTGGCCGGTGTTTTGTGCGGGTCTGCGTCTGGCGCCGCGGAGGATCGATCTCGCTCTCGCCCGCCGGTCGCCGGCGTCTTAAGGCCATCTTCTCCGTGCGCTTACCGTGCGCGACACCACCCGGAAGCCTCGGATCGTCCGTCTCGCCGGCGGCGGCTTCGGCACGGCTGCGATCGTGCAAGGGGCCGGCCTGTCAAAGAGCGGCGTCAGGCCCCTCTCGGCAGAGTGCTGCGCAATCGCCCGACGGGCAATGGCTGCCAGGAGCGGTTCGTGACCGAGGGCTCCAAGCATTGGGGTCGATACGCTAGCGGCAGAGACGCTCCGCTTCGGCAAGCGCTGCCGTGAAACCCAGAAGCGAAAACGTGTCTTTCGTCGTGGTCCCGCGAGACGAAACGGCTGTCAGGGCAGCGTTGACGCCAGCCTTCATGTCGGCAATCAAATCCGCGTCGCGTTCCGGGGTTGCGGGCCAAGCCCACTCCTGGCTGTCGCCCGTGCCGACATTCAGCGCATGCGTTTCGCCTGCGATCTCTACGGTAACGGTCGAGCCATCCTGGAACGGATACCCGCCTGTGTAGCTAACCTCCTTGTCGACACCTGCCTCAGGGCGGATCGTGACGAAGAGCCGGATCTCCCCCCGCCGCACCGACACCGTCTGCCCGCCCCGAGTGGCCGTGGTCTCGGTCGGTTGCGAGACGATGTAGCACTCCCGCGGGTCAGCGGGGTTGAACACGCTCCAGTCCCGATAGGCCGCAACACGTTCATTGGTTTGCGCAACGGCCGCGCCTGCTGCGAGCGCGGCCACTATACCTGCGATCCATCGGTACATCTGCCGTCCTCCAGATACTCTCCCGGCTCGAGGGGCCGGTTGCTTGCCTGATGTGCGTACCCTAGCCAAACTCGTCCCCCTTCATCCAGCATAGCCGCGCAAAAATCGACCTGTGCACCCGTTTTTTGGCGACAATCCTCCACCACCACCTACGTACCATGACAATTGAGCGCAGGTCAGCGAGGCAATGGACGGCACCGACGAGATCGATGACGAGACGCTCCTGTTGCGGATTGCGGCCCGCGACCGGGACGCCTTTGGCGTGTTTTTTGGCCGATATGCCGGGCGGGTGAAGGCCTATCTCATCGCTGCAGGCATGCCCGGCGCGGATGCAGACGAAGTTTCGCAGGAGGTGATGGTCGCAGTCTGGCGCCGCGCTGACAGCTTTGATGCCTCAAAAGCCGGTGCCGCGACCTGGGTCTTCACAATCGCGAGAAACCGCCGGATCGATCTCTTCCGCCGCCGCGCGCGGCCCGAACCCGACCCGAACGATCCGCTGTTTCAACCGGATCCGGAGCCGAGCGGGCTCGAAACCGTGTCGGCCGCGCAGATCCAGGTGCTGGTGCGCGGTGCCCTCAGCGGTCTCCCGGAAGAGCAACGCGCGGTGTTGCGCGCTGCCTTTTTCGATGGGCAAAGCCATGCCGAGGTGGCAGAACGTTTGGATCTGCCGCTTGGCACGGTAAAGTCGCGCATCCGCCTGGCCTTCCGGCATTTGCGCGAGACGTTGGGGGAAGAGGCCGTCGATGCGTTCCGGGATGACTGAGGGGCTGGATGGCGCTTGACCCGCCGGTTTTGGCGGAGGTCTGGCGCTCCGACCGGATTGAAAGTCTGCACCGCGGACATGCTGTGATCGCAGCCCCCGATGGGACCGTCGATGCCGCCTGGGGCGATCCGGACACGCTCATTTATCCGCGGTCCGCGGCCAAGCCGCTCCAGGCCCTGGCGCTGGTCGAGAGCGGTGCTGCCGAGGCGGCGGGGCTCGGGCCGGAGGAGCTTGCGCTGGCCTGCGCCTCGCACAACGCCGCCGCGGCCCACACGGACCGTGTGCGCGCATGGCTCGCGGCGATCGGGCGGGGCGAGGCGGATCTTCTTTGTGGACCGCAGCGGCCGATTGATCAGGCGGCGCGCGAGCGTCTTGACGCCGACGGCATCGCCCCGGACCAGACACACAACAACTGTTCGGGCAAGCACACCGGATTTTTAACGCTGTCCAGACACCTTGGCGCCGGCGCCGACTATGTGGACGAGGCGCATCCCGTTCAGCGTGCTGTCCGTGCAGCGTTCGAAGAAATGGCGGGTGAGGACAGCCCCGGCGCCGGAATAGACGGCTGCTCGGCCCCGAATTACGCATGCACATTGAAGGGCTTGGCCCGTGCGGCGGCCGGCATGGCAATTCCGAACGGTCACGCGCCGTCGCGGGCAAACGCGGCCCGCGCGCTGGTCGCTGCCATGGCCGCCCACCCGCTGCTTGTTGCGGGCGAGGGGCGGGCCTGCACGACACTGATGACCGCGGCGGCCGGTCGCGCGGTCGTCAAAACAGGCGCCGAGGGGGTCTTTCTCGGCATCCTTCCCGAGACGGGCCACGGCATTGCACTCAAGATCGAGGACGGCGCAACCCGTGCAGCGGAGGCCGCCATGGCAGCCCTACTCGTGCGGTGCGGGGTCCTCGGCCGAGACGATCCCGCGGCCCGCGCACGCCTCGCCGCGCCGATCGAAAACCGCCGCGGCATCCTGACCGGTCATGTACGCGCCGCCGGGACGCTCCTCCAATGATGCTCTGGGGCCGTCGGAAGAGCGCCGGGACGGCCGCTCAGCCGGTTTGCAGACCGGGTCAGAGCGGAACCCACCGGTCTGACAGCCTATGCGCCGAGGGTCTCTGCCCGACCGGAATGAGAGCGCGGAGCTCGCTGCGCCGGCCTGGCCTCTCCTGTCCCGGTGAGTGACATGGCGCACGCCAATGCGGCCGACTGCGCTGCGGGATCCGTCACTGTGTCGCCGGCGCCGCACTTGCCATTCCTCGATCCGCTGCGGCTGAAGCCGCCCGCGCTCTCCCCCCTCGATCCGGCCGAGTGGGTCGAGATCGATGCAGCCTATGCACCGCAGATGGCGCTCCGCGACCGATTGCTGGCGGAGGAGCCCGACCGGTATGCAGCACTCTTGCGCGAAGGCGCAGACGCACTCGAGGAGATGACCGACCTCATAACTGCGCATCTCATTTCGCGGGGATATGCGCGCCGCGCCGGCCGGCTCCGTCGACTGGACGGTGTCGAGATCGATCTGACGCCGACGCCTGTGACGCTCGGCCGCCTCTCGCAGGAGGATTGGCTGATCCTCATGCCGCCAGACGGCACGGGGGAGTATCGCCTGGAGGGCGGCGCGCTCGTCTTTCCGGCGGGCTGGTCGCTCGGCGACAAGATCGGCCGCCCGCTGACCGCGGTCCACGCGCCGGTTCCGGGCTATGCCGAGGGACTGGCCCCGCGGGTCAACAGGATCTTTGCGGCCGCCCATCCCGATCGGCCTCTCGTGCGCCACAACTATTCAATCGGCAACGACCTCCTCCCCGCCGACACACCGAGCGCGCAACACGCGCCGAATTCGCCCCCGCATCTGCGGGTGGAGCGGCAGACGATCCGCCGATTGCCCCGGACACGCGCCGTCATCTTCGGGATCAAGACGATCCTCACCCCGCTCGCTGATCTGCCGCGCGAGGCCCGCGCAGCCCTCGCCGATGTCTACGCCGCCTACTCGCCAGAGATGGCGCGCTACCGCGATGCGGGCGCGTTCTCTCAGGCCGAGATCCGGGGCTAAGCCCGACTTCCGCCGCGACGGCGAATGTGCTATCCGACGCGCCCGAGGAGGACGCATGACCGCCACAGCTCCGATCACGCCCGACATGACGACAATCCCCCGGCCCGTGCCGAAGGGGGTCAACCTGATCGGCCTGTCGCGCGAAAGTCTGGCGGAGGCCCTGGCCGAGGTCACGCCGGATCGCCAACTGCGCATGCGCACGGCCCAGGTGTGGGCGTGGCTCTATGTCAAGGGCGCCCGGGACTTTGGCGAGATGACCGACCTCGCCAAACCGTATCGCGCCCAGCTTGCGGATCGCTTCGAGATCACGCGGCCGGAGATCGTGACCCGCCAAGTCTCCGCTGATGGGACCCGCAAGTACCTCCTCAGGATCGCGGGAGGGCACGAGGTCGAGACGGTCTACATCCCCGAAGAAGACCGTGGCACGCTCTGCATCTCGTCGCAGGTCGGGTGCACGCTGACCTGCTCGTTCTGTCACACCGGCACGCAGCGGCTGGTGCGCAACCTCACTGCGGCGGAGATCGTCGGACAGATCCTCGTCGCACGCGACGACCTCGGCGACTGGGGAAACAAGGCCGAGGGGAAGCGCGCGGTCTCGAACATTGTGCTGATGGGGATGGGAGAGCCGCTCTACAACACCGATCAAGTGCGCGATGCGATGCGGATCGCGATGGACGGCGAGGGTATCAGCCTGTCGCGCCGGCGCATCACGCTCTCGACCTCAGGCGTCGTGCCCGAGATCGCCCGGGTGGGCGAGGAGATCGGGTGTCTCCTTGCCATTTCGTTCCATGCGACCACGGATGAGGTCCGCGACCGCCTGGTGCCGATCAACAAGAAGTGGAACATCGAGAGCCTTCTCGACGCCTGCCGCGCCTACCCGCGCCTCTCAAACGCGGAGCGGATCACGTTTGAGTATGTGATGCTGAAAGGCGTCAACGACCGCGATGCCGACGCCCGTCGTCTGGTGAAGCTGATCGCGGGCATCCCAGCCAAAATCAATCTTATTCCGTTCAACCCCTGGCCCGGTTCACCCTATGAGCGCTCGGACTGGGACCGGATCGAAGCCTTTGCCGACATCGTCAACCGTGCCGGCTACGCCTCGCCCGTCCGCACACCGCGGGGTGAGGACATCATGGCAGCCTGCGGCCAGCTCAAAAGCGCCACCGAGCGGGTTCGCAAGCGCGCCCGCGCTGGGTGAAATCAACCGCTCAGAGGCCTGCTCGCTGTGCGAAGACGGACCCGGCGCGACCGCCTTTCTGAGAGGAGCCCTCTTCGACGGAAAGGCAAGATCGCGGCGTCGCTGAACGAGCCATCCCGTGTTCACGGGGATGGCGGCTCAGACGGGAACAGCCCGTTGCCGTAGGACTGGAACCGCCCGTCGGCGTAGGTGTCTGCGTCGGCGAACGCCTTCAAGTCTTCGGGGAAGCCTGCTGCGAAGCGAAGACGGGTCCGGCATGCGACAGTCTCCCTAACGGGAGCCCCCCTCGACGGGGCGGCCAGATCGCAGCTTCGCTGACCGAGCCAGCCCATGTTCATCGGGACGGCGGCTCAAACTGGAACCGCCAGTCGGCGTAGGTGTCTGCGTCGGCGAACGCCTCCAAGCCTTCGGGGAAGTTGGCCCGCCGCCGCGGCACTCCGTCCGCGCGCGGGGCGACGCCGGCGATGCCGCCATCCGCGCCGCGCAGGATCTCCCACTCTCCACCGAGAGGCGCGCGGTAGAGCCGCCGAAGATGGCGGAGGCCATTCCCGCGCGGATCGTCGAGCAATTCCTCCAGCCGCTCGGGCAGGCGGGGCGCAGCGCCGCCCGCCGCCCAGTAGCGGGCAATCGCCGCACGATAGGCCTCCCCCCGGAAGAGGAGTTCGGCCTCGCGGTCTCGGATCGCCGCGCTCTGCGCTGGAATGAAGGCGGTCTGCGCCGTCAGGCTCACGCCAACCAGAACAGCGAGCGCAGCGACATAGGTGTAACCCTCAGTTCCAGCTCTCGACATCAGACGCATCGCCGGCTCCTCCTTCAAGCCCATCGGCACCGAAGGACAAGATCTCATAGCCGCCCGAGCGTCCTGGCGCCCGATAGACATAGGCCGCTCCCCAAGGATCGCGGGGCACGTCCTTGCTGAGGTAGGGACCGTTCCAGGCGGGCTCTCCCGGGTCGCGGCGGAGCGCGTCGAGACCTTCCTCCGTGGTTGGGAACCGGCCAGTGTCGATCAGGTAACTGTCGAGCGCCGTCATGAAGCTCCGGATTTGGGCGGCGGCCACTGTCTCCTTCGCGGGGCTGATCCGCTGATAGAGGAGCGGGCCGACAAAGGCCGCGAGCAGGCCCACGATCACCAGAACCACCAAGAGCTCCATCAAAGTGAAGCCGGCCTCGCCGCGCTGTTTCATCTCACCACTCCCGGAACGGGATGCCGTCGCGGCCGGTGCCCTCGGACCGGCTTTTCACGTCTTCAATACCACCGCCCGAGACCTCGATCAAAGCCCAGCCCTGGCCGCGCGGCCCCGTCGGGTCCTCCGGGATAAAGCGCAAATAACGGCCCGAGACCAGATCCTCGAGCGTGTCCGGATACGTGGCTGTGTCGGCAAAATGATCGTCGAGGGCGCGGCGCATCACAGCCAGGTTCTGGCGGAGCGCAGCCTCCTCCGCCCGCTTGAGCGCGCCTTGCACGCTCGGCACAGCGAGGGCCGCGACAAGGCCGACAATCAGCACAACGACGAGCATCTCGGCAACGGTGAACCCCGCCTCACCACTCCGCGATTGCGCCGCCATCGAGGGCCTCCCGGTCTGTCTGTGGCCTGAGGTCCCACACATCCTCGCCGTTCCATGTGAGCCCGTCCTGGGTGTAGCCGATCAAGCGCCAGCCATCCTCGAGCGCAAAGGGGTTCTCCGGCAGGCGGCGGAGATAGCGCCGCCGGACGATGGTGCCGTCCGCATCCGCAACCTCCACGCCCGAGACCAGATCACCCAATGCGCGGGGATAGCCGTTCGCGCTGGCCGCGTCGGCCTCCATCCGCCCGGCGCGCCAGTCAGCGTGAAAGGCGTCGATGGCCGTCCGCGTGGTCCGCAGCGTCTCGCGGAGGGCGAGTTCCGCACGGCGCTGGACGCTGGTCTCGGCGAACGGCAGGGCGGTGACGGCCAAAATCGACAGGATCGCCATAACAACGAGGAGCTCGGTGAGCGTGGTGCCCGCCTCTCCGCGGCGCATCTCAGCGCTCCCGCACGACGATCCGCGCATTGCGGAGCGTCGTGTTGGGCGGCAGGTTCCGTGCGCCCG
Source organism: Pseudomonadota bacterium (assembly GCA_039193505.1). Taxonomy (GTDB): domain Bacteria; phylum Pseudomonadota; class Alphaproteobacteria; order Rhodobacterales; family Rhodobacteraceae; genus Algicella. The sequence continues at coordinate 7,111 of JBCCWM010000001.1, forward strand.
TGGCACCGACGGCATTGCCGAAAATGAGATAGGAGAGACCAACGCTCTCGCCCCGGAATGTCAGCCGCGCGATCTCCCGGACGGCGAGGCCCGCGACCTGTGGCGTCAGCTCGATCACGGCCTGGCCGCGTGTCGCGTCGATCTGGAACGGCAGGCTCTGCGGGCTCTCGATCGCCTCGAGCGCGACGATGTCGGGGCGGTAGCGGACGATCAACTCCCCCTGCGCCTCGGATGGGAACCCAGCAGCGGTCAGAATGACTGTCGTGGTGCCGCCTTCCTCCATCTGATACGCCGCGCGTCCGAAGGAGAGGACAGGCTCCGCCTCAGTTGCCGGCAGGGCCTGGCTCGGTGTCGCTTCGGGGAGCGGCACGCGGCCCGCCGCCGGTGGCACGCTGCCCGAGAGATCGAGGCGGATGGTCGGCGCCCCCTCAGTCCCTGGGCGCGCGAGAAAGTCGTTGGGATTGGTGGCGGCAACGCGCACGCCTGTGCCAGAGTAGAACTCGGCTTCCGCGACCGAGGGCAGATCACGGGTGCGCACGACGCGAGGCGTGAGGGTCAGGATGATGTCGGTGCGGGAGCCCTCACCGTCGCGGTTGCGAAAGAGCCCACCGACCGCAGGGATGCGCCCCAACCCCGGGACAGAGACCACGTTGTCGCGATCCTCGTCCTGAATGAGACCGCCGATGATCGCCGTCTCTCCGTCGTCGAGGAGCATTCGCGTCGTGACGTTGCGGGTCGTGATCGAGAACGCAGGCTCATCCGCAGTGCCAAGGTTTTGGCCGATCGCCGAGACTTCCAGCGCGAGGTCGACGGCAACGGAGGCGTTGAGCCGCACCTCGGGCGTCACAGTGAGCTGGATCCCGACATTGCGCCGATCGAACGTGGTGCGGCTTTGGCCGGTCGGGTCGATCGTCTCGGCTGAGCGGAGCGGCACCTCCTCGCCGACAAGAAACGAGGCCTCTTTGTTCGAAAGTGCTCTGATCGACGGCGAGGCGAGGGTGCGCGCATCGACATCCTGCTTGAAGAAGCGCAGCGTGACCGCGGGCAGCGAAAGTGCGGAGGCGCCGAGTGCCGACCCAGCCTCATCGACCGGAAAGACATCGTTGAGCGTCAGCGTCGAGGGGGGGATCACGCTGATCTGGCTCCCGAAATCGAGGCCGAGCTGTTCGGACTTGGTGCGGTTGATCTCCAAAACCTCGACTTCCATCACGACCTCGGCAGGGCGGCGGTCCTGCACCGAGATCAGTTGATCGGCGAGCAGCACCCGCTCGGCCGACGCACGGACGGTCACGGTGTTCTCGGCCTCGTCCACAGTGACATTGGCGAGCCCGAGCGTGGTCGCCAACCGCTCCCCCATTGTGAGGGCGTCACCCGATTCGATGAAGAACGTGCGGACCACATAGTCTTCGTACTCCGCCCGCTTGCCGGGCGTGTCGGGGGCGATGATGACGGAGTTCGCGCCGAAGCGGCGGTAGAACGCGCGGTTCGAGCGGAGGAGGAGCTCGAAGGCCTGCACGAACTCGACACCGTCCGCGTAGACCGAGACCTCGCGGTCCGCCAGATCGGCATCGAAGATAATGTTGACGCCATAGGCGCGGCCAAGGGCGAGCGCCGCATCTTTGAACGCGGCGTTTTGAAAGCTCATCGTCACCGGCGCACCGGTCGTGAGGCGGATCGGCGTCAGGGTGTCCTCGGCGCGCCGGGTTGCGGCGAGGGTCTGGAGGAGGCGGATCGCGGGCACGTATTCCGGATCTTTGGAGAGTGCGGCCTCCACGAGGTCCGCCGCGCGATCTTCGCGCCCGAGGCGCGCGGCCACACGGGCGTCGCGGAAGAGCTTGCGCGCCTGCCCCAGCTCACCCAACCGGTCGAGCTCGTCGCGCAGGATCGTGCTCTCTGGCAGGATCACCAGCGCCTGGCCGACCTCGCCACGCGCCCGCTCGATGTCGTTCGAGCGCGCCAGCCTGCGGGACCGGTCGAGATAGTGGCGCTCGGTCGCCTCGACTGCCGAATAGAACCCCTCGCGCAGGGTCGGATTGTCCGGGTCTGCGGCAAGCCCCTGGCGGTAGAAGCCGAGCGCGCCCGCGAAATCGCGCCGCTCAATCAGGTCCTGGCCCGGCTCGGCCCCGGGGCGCAATGGCTCCGCGCAGCCGCCCGCAAGCAACATCGCGGCCAAAACCGCCGCCCGTATCACCTCACTCACCACTGGTCCCACCGAGCCTCAGCGTGCGCCTTATCCCGAGCTCCTCGCTCTCGACCACGACCCCCTCGAGTGTGATGTCCGTCACGACGACCCCGCGGAAAAGTGGGTCGCCGCGGACGACATTGTCAACCTCGCCGCCCGTGGTGACCAGAGCCCCGAGCCCGGCGGCCGTCGAGTAGACCCCCATCACCCGGATCTGGTCGAGGCGTCGATCAAGGGCCGCGCGCGCGACAGCCTGTGCACTCGGCTGTCGCGGGGGTGAGGGCGGTGGCGTCGGCTCCGTCGCAGGCGCGGCCGGCTCTGGCCGCGCAAAAAGGTCGCGACCGCCGCCCGATGGAGCCGGGGCGCTGCGCGGACCCACGGTGAGATCGGGCAAGACCAGCGCGACGGGCACGCGCGGCGCCTCTTCTCCTGTCTCCTCCGCTTTGGGGGGCAAGAGGCGCTGCGCATTGAGACCGAGGAGCACCGCAACCGCGAGGCCGTAGAGCAGAAGCCGTCCTTGGGTGATCCCAAACATCCCTCACACCGATCCGCGGGTCAGGGTCATGAACCGCATCCGAGCCCGAACCCGCGCCCCGAGGGGATCGGACGTGATCTCGACTGACAACAGCAACGTGAGGGTGTCGAGCTCTCCCACGAGCTCCAGAAAACGCCGGATCTCGGCGTAGCGCCCCTCAACTGTGAGGTCTTGGAGGACCGGCACCACGTCGTCCTTTGGTGTGCCGAGACTGTTAGCACCGTGGACGATGCGCGTCCCCGCGGCTTGCGAGAGATCGGAGAACCGACGCACCAGGCTCGATCGGTCTGCGCCGACCGCAAGGCGATCGTTGATGTCGCCGACAGAGGCGCTGAGCGCCGCATAGCGCTGAGCAAGGGCTCGTCGTTGCTCGAGGACGCTGCGCTCAACAGTCAAGCCGGTCAATGCCCGCTGTGCGTGGTCGGCGCGCTCCCGCGCCGGCACGAGCACACCGACCCAAGCAACGTATGCAGCAAACGCAGTCGCCATGGCGGCCAGCACACCCTGACGCACAACCGGAATGCGCCAATAGGTGATCAAAAGAGCAATCACGGGCGGCCAAACCAGATCGACAGCCATCGGGCAGCACCGACGCTGCGGTGTTCGGTTGGGAGACGGCCGCGGACCGGTCGCCTCCTCGGCGCGCGGGCGCGATAGAGGGTCTCTTGGACAGGGTCCGTCATCGCGCGACCGCCCTGATGTCATACTGGACCAGACTGTCCTGACCGTCCTGGCGGCGCACCTGTCGCTCCAAGATCACGTCTTCGAGGGCGTCGAGGGCCTCTATGGCCGTCAGTGCGCCAGGCAACGTCGCCTCGTCGCGACTGAGGAGAGAGAGGGCCAGCGTCCCGCGCTCGACATCGTATGTCAGGCTCTGAGCCCAGACCGAGGCTGGCAGCGCTCCCTCAAGCGCGTCGAGAAGGGGGGCAAGATCCAAGTGCCGCGTGCCGGCGAGCGCGTTGAGGCGGGAGATGTCCGCTGCGAGCTGTCTGATCTCCACCTCGGTCGGAATTGACCCGCTGGCCCTTTCGGCCGCCACAAGCGTTGGTTGGAGCGCGGCGATATGCGCCTCCGCTTTCTCCGCCCGCCCGGTTTGACGATGCGCCTCGGCAAGGCTCAGCGCCGTGACGGCGCCACCTCCGACAGCGATCGCCCACACACAGGCGGCCACCCATCCGGGCCAACGGCGGGAGGGCGCCACGAAACTGCTCTCCGCCATGCTCCCTCCCCTGCTCAGCACCCATTCATGCCCAACACTGGGACCGGTTCAAGGGGCTGCCCCGCGCAAACGGCGGCCCAGTCCATCGGTCCGTCGGCCACGCGCGTGGCGGAGGCCCCGGTCGGGTGGTCATCTCGGCGCCAGAGAGAGCGCGATGCTGTTCGGATCATCGGGCGACCGGATCTCCGGCTCCGGCAGATCGGACAGCGTATTGCACACAGAGCGGGCGAGCGGCGCTGTGGCGACAAGCGTGATCGGGGCGGGCGTGGTGTTGTCCTTGAGGTGCACGGAGCGGACAACCCGGCCGATCCGCCGGGCCGCTTCGCTCTCGTCGGCACCCCAGTCCGAGAACGTCCGCATCGCGCCTCCGACGTGGGTGCGCACCGACCACCAGCCATCGGGGCACGCGATCACCATGCCCTCTGCGGGCGCGTAGCGCGCCAGGGTCTCGAGGCGGTGCAGGCGAAACCCGGCCTCCCGCGCGGCGCTCTGGATTGCGGCCACGCGGGCCGCGCTCAAGACCCGGACGAGGAGGTCGGTGCCGGTCTCGGAGGTCTCCAGACGCTCGACTGTGCAGACGACGCGCTCCGGAGCGCTTCGATGCTCCCGCGCGATGCGAAACCGCACAAGGTCGTCCAGCGCACGGGGCGTCTCGGGCACATCGGCGAAACTCAACACATCCTCGAGGGCCACGGGGTCGGGCAGCGCGACGGCCGTCCGGACATCCGCCCTGAGCGCCTCGGCCCCGAGACCGCGCGCCAACGCGGCGAAGGTCGAGCGGAGATCGGTGCCGTCCTCCTGCCAGATCGCCTCGGGCAACCTCGCCGACGCGGATCGGAGGGCACCGCGGCGGCCGCGGAGCACGGCATGCGCCCTGCGGTGGCCGAAGTAGATGCCGACGGAGCGTCGCGACAGGATCATGAGGCGGCAAACGTGACGCGGTCGACTTCGGCGAGGCTGGATCGCCCTGCCCACGCCTCCGCCAGAGCGGCGTCGCGCAACGGCACCATGCCGCCCGCAAGGGCCGCCTCACGGAGGCGGGCTGCCGGCGCGCGGGCGATCATCAGGTCCTGGACGTCCGGCGTGATGGCAAGATGCTCCACAATCGCGCGCCGGCCGAGATAGCCGCTCCCAAAGCAGCGGGAACACCCCACCGCGGCCCGCCAGAGCGGCGGATCAGCCGGAAGGGCCACTGTGTTGCCGAGCGGACCGGTGGGGGCCGGGGCAGAGGTCGCACAGTCGGGGCAGAGCTGGCGGATCAGGCGTTGGGCAAACACACCCCGCAGCGCCGCGACCACATCATGGAGATCGATCCCCCAATGTGCAAACCGGCTCACCACATCAAAGGCCGAGTTCGCATGGACAGAGGCCAGGACCAGGTGACCGGTCAGCGCGGCCTGAACGGCGATCGTGGCGGTCTCGAGATCCCGGATCTCTCCGACCATGATCCGGTCGGGGTCGTGGCGCAGGATGGCGCGCAGACCGCTCGCGAAAGTCATGCCGGTCTTCTCATTGACTGCGATCTGGACGACGCCCTCGAGCTCATACTCGATCGGATCCTCAATCGTGATGACCTTCTCGGCCCCCGTCGCAAGCTCTGAGATCGCCCCATAAAGCGTCGTTGTCTTGCCGGAGCCCGTGGGCCCGGTCATCAGGACAAGACCGTGAGGCTCTCGCGCGCTTTGCCGGAGCGCCGAGAGGATGCCCGGGGCGAGGCCCAAATCGTCGAGCCGCATGCGCTGACCGAGGCGGGAGAGGTGGGATTTGTCTAGGATCCGGATCACGACGTCCTCACCCCATTGCGTCGGCAGGACAGAGACGCGGAAATCGACATCGCGCCCTTCGATCCGAAGGCGGAACCGACCGTCCTGCGGCACACGCCGCTCTGCGATGTCGAGATCGGCCATCACTTTGATGCGGCTGACGAGGGCGCTGTGATGGCTTGCGTCGATTGGGTCGGTGGCGGGATAGAGCACTCCGTCGACGCGATATTTAAGCTCGACGCGGTCGGCCCCGACCTCGATGTGAACATCCGAGGCCTGCCTCTGAAGGGCGGCCATGAGGATTGAATTCGCGAGCTGCACCATGCCCGACTGATCGGCAAGGCTCTCGAGATCGATGACGTCCTCCCTGCCGCCGGCCTCGCGCACAAGCTCCGGCTTGAAGCCCGCAGAGACACGGTCAAGGACCCGGCGCGACGTCTCGACCCGGCTCAGTTCGGCCGCAATCGCCTCTGGTTCAGCGACGGCAAGGGCGATCCGCCGCCCGGTGATCGAGGCCAGCCGGCGCTCAAGCGTGAGGTCGAGCGGGTCGGACACGGCGACGGTCAATGTGTCGCCCGAGGTCGTCAGCGGCAGGATCGCAAGACGGCTCGCCGTCTCGACAGGCAGCAGCTCAAAGAGGGCCGCATCGGCCGTCACCTCCGCGTGGTAGGGCAGATCGAGCGTTCGGGCCAATGCTGCGCGGTCCGTGGTCATCCTCTGCGTCTCCCGCTCATTGCACGACGCCCGAGATGCCGAAGATCGGCAGATAGACGGTCACGATCACGGTCCCGAGCACAACACCCACGAGGAGGATCATCACCGGCTCGATCAGCGCGAGGACGCGATCGATCCGGTCTTCTGCTGCCCTCTCGTGGATCGCGCCCACCGCGTCGAGGAGGGAGGGGAGCGCTCCGGCCAGCTCCCCCGCACGGATCATCCCGAGGGTTGTCGGCGGAAGGAGCGCCGTGCCGGCGAGCGCCTCGGCAAGCGCGCGGCCCTGGCCGATTTCCTGTGCCACGTGCGACAAGCGATCTCGGATCACGGTGTTTGCCATCGCCTCGGCCACAAACTCGAGCGCGGGCCGCAGCGGGGCGCCGGCGCGAAGGAGCATCGCAAGCATCGCCGCCATCTGTTGGAGCGCCGTGTCCCGGATGATGCGGCCGAGAACAGGGCTCCGGAGCGCTGCACGGTCGCGGAGCCGCCGCGGCCCGGGCCGCCGCATCGCCGCGCGCCAGAGCGCCGCCAGCGCCAACATCCCTCCCGCACTCGCCGGGATCCAGAAAGGTGCCGTCTCGACGAGCGCCATCAGAACTTGTGTCGGTGCGGGCAGGTCGGCTCCGAACTCGCCGTAGAGATCGGCAAAGCGGGGCAGGACAAACAGCATCAGCCCCGCCAACACAACGGCGAGGAGGCCGAGAAGGAAGGTCGGGTAGACCATGGCACGGCGGATCTTGCGCTCGATCTCGGCCCGGCGGGCCAGAAAGGCCTCAAGCTGCTCCAGAGCATCGGCAAGGCGGCTCGTGCGGTGCCCCGCGCGAAAGGTCGCGCGCGTCAGCTCGTCGAAGACGTCCGCTCTCTCCGCCGCCGCCTCATCGAGGGCCAGACCACGCGCCACACCCTGCTCAAGCGAGGCGATCGCCGCGCCGAGACCCGGATCCTCCGGGTGCGCCTTCAAGAGCGACAGCGCCTTCGCGACCGGCAGGCCGGCCGCAGTCAGATGGCGAAACTCGCTCAAGAACCCGAGAAACGCCTGTTGCGACACGGCGCCGCGACGGAGCCGCGGCAAACCGCGCCCCCGAAGCGCGCGCGCCTCAACAAGGAGCAAACCCTGCGCCGCCAGATCCCGCCCCAATGCGCGGCGGTCAGGTGCGTCCTCCTGCCCCTCAACCAGATCGCCGCTCGGGCGCCGCGCGGTGTAGCGAAACGCCGTCATTTCACGTGGCCTCCGGCCAAACGCACACTGCCACGCCACCTCCCGCGCTAAAGCGACCAACGCCATTACGGTCCAGCCGCGCACATGCCGTCAAGCCGCCAGCGCACTCCCCTGCTCAGAGCGCCCGCTCGAGGGGCCGCGGGTGGGTGGGTGGGGCGGCCCCTCGAGCGGGCGCGGCATCTGCCGCCTGTTCTCCACCTCACCCCTCTGAGCGCAGCGTCGGATCCAGCCGGTCCCGCAACCAGTCCCCGGTCAGGCTGATCGAAAGCGCCAGGCAGAAGATCATCGCGCCCGGAAACAATGTCAGCCACCAGGCGGTCAGCAACCTGTCCCGGCCCTCCGACATGATCTGCCCGAGTGAGGTCAGCGGGGGTTGAACGCCAAGCCCAAGAAAAGACAGTGCCGTCTCGAGGAGCACTGTCAGCGGCAGGTTCACTGTGAACTGCACCAGAGCCACGTTGAGGATATTGGGCGCCACATGGACGAGGTAAATCCTCCAGGGCGATGCCCCGAGCGCCCGCACGGCCGTCACATACCCCATCTCCTTGGCCTGGAGCGTCGCGCCCCGCATAAGGCGCGCATAGACCTCCCACCCGGTGAGCCCGATCAGAAGGAGGAAAAGCGTGAAGGAGTTGTCGAACATCGCCAGCACGAAGAGCGCCACCACGATGATCGGCAAAGATGCCTGGACATCGATTGCCGCGACAATCACGGCCTCCGTCACGCCGCGCCGCGCCGCCGCGATAATCCCAAGAAGCGATCCGAGGAGCGCACCGATCAAAGTGCCGACAACCGCCACGATGAGCGTGATCTTCGCCCCGACAGCCAGCCGCACCAAAAGATCCCGCCCACGCGCGTCGGTGCCGAGAAGATAACCTTCCGAAAGCGGCGCCTCGAGCCGGTTCAAGAGGGAGGTCTGGCGGTACTCATAGGGAGAGACGAGCTCGCCCAAAAGCGCGAAGAGGACAAAAGCCGCGATGAACGCGAGCGAAAGACGGACTGCCCAGGGCACTAGCGCGCTCTGATCCGCGGATCGATCACCAGATACAGGAGATCGACCGCCAGATTGGCGAGAACCATCGTCGCAGCGACGGCCAGGACGATGAACTGCACAGTCGCAATGTCCCGCGTGGCGACGGAGCGTACCAGGAGCTGGCCCACACCGGGCCAGGCAAAGACTTGCTCCGTCACAACCGATCCCGCGATGAGCGCGCCGAGAGACAGGCCAATCAGAGTGACGAGCGGGATGGCCGCATTCGGCGCCGCATGCGTCAAGAGCCGGCGCACATAGGGGACGCCGCGCGCCTCGGCAGCGCGCATGAAGGGCGCGTTCAGCGTCTCGAGAAGGGACGAGCGCGCGAACCGCGCAAAACTCCCCATTGCGGCGAGACCGAGAGTGAGCGCCGGAAAAATCACTGCCGCCTCCGCACCGCCGAGAAAGGCCTGGAACACGAGGGCTGCGGTCAGAATGAGACCGAGACCGAAGAGAAAATTGGGCATGGCGAAGGCAAAGACCGAGAAGGCCATCACGGCGCGGTCAAGCGTCCGACCGCGGTTGAGGGCCGCGAGCGCGCCGAGCGGCAGCCCGAAGGCCAGTGCGATCAGGAGTGCTGTTCCACCGAGGTGGAGCGTCGCGGGAAGGCGCTCGAGAAACAGCGTCAAGGCGGGTTTGCCGGTGTGGATCGAATAGCCGAACTCACCTGCAAGAAGGCCTGCGATATAGCTCGTATACTGACGCCAAAGCGGCTGATCGAGGCCCATCAGCCGTGCATATTGATCAATCACCTCCTGCGGCGCATCCGGCGGGGCGAGCGCAGCCGCTGGGTCGCCAGAGAACCGAATGAAGATGAACACAAGCGTGACCGTGATCAAAAGAGTGATCACAGCCCGCGAGAGGCGGGACATGACATACCCCGTCAAGGTGCCGACCCTCCCAAAAGCGGGCGACGTTGCGACGGCGGCGCACAGGTGCACCCGCCCGAGTGGAGCGCCAAGGCGTCGGTTCGGGCAGGCCCGAACCCGCGCGCTCGCGCGCGGCCTCTGCGGGTCGCAGAGGCGACGCCGTCCCCAGCCACACGCCTCACGCCGATGCCTCCCGAGCCTCTCCGGTGCTTTCCGTTGCAGCACGCGGCACTGCCGCGAGGAGGGCTCTTGTGTAGCGGTGTCGCGGGGCATCGAACACTTGCGCAGTCGGTCCAGCCTCGACCACACGGCCAGACTGCATCACCATGACCCGATCGGCGACTGCGCGAGCCACGCGCAAATCGTGGGTGATAAAGAAAAGCGCGAACCCGAACCGCGTTTGAAGATCTCGGAAGAGGTCCAGTATCTGGGCCTGCACGGCCACATCAAGCGCAGAGACCGCCTCATCGGCAATCAGAACCTCGGGGTTCAGCGCCAAAGCGCGTGCGATGCAGATCCTCTGGCGCTGACCGCCAGAGAATTCCTGCGGCAGACGTTCGGCCGACTGAGGCGAGAGCCCGGTCAAGGCCAGCAGTTCGGCCGCGCACGTGCGCGCCGCAGCGCGCGGCGTACCATGGATGATCGGTCCCTCTGCGATGGCATCCCCGATCCGTTGGCGCGGATTGAGGGCCGACCATGGGTCCTGGAGGACGACCTGCACGCGGCGGCGCAGGGTCCGGAGCGCCTTTCCTTGGAGCGCCGTAATGTCGCGCCCGGCGAAATGGACGCGCCCGGCATCCGCCGGTTCGAGGCGGAGAAGGAGGCGGGCAAGCGAGGACTTTCCCGATCCGGATTCGCCGACGACCGCCAGGGTCTCTCCGGCGTTGAGCGTAAGCGAAACGTCATCCACGGCCCGGACGATGCGGCGGCGCCAGGGGGCGCCGGACCGATAGACCAGAGAGACGCGGGTGGCCTCCATGAGCGGCACGTCCGGCGTGTCTGTCGGCTGGCGCGCGGGCAGCATCGTGGCGGCGAGAAGCGCGCGTGTCTCCGGTGCTGCAGGCGCACGCAAGACGCGCGCCGCTGGTCCCGTTTCGACGAGCCGGCCGTCTTGCATCACCGCGATCCGATCTGCAATCTTGGCCACCACGCCAATGTCATGGGTGATGAAGAGGACAGCGCTCCCCCGCTCCCGCTGCAGCGTGGTGAGAAGGCTCAGGATCTCTGCCTGCGTTGTAACGTCGAGCGCAGTCGTCGGCTCATCGGCGACGAGGAGCTCGGGCTCGAGGAGAAGTGCGCCCGCGATCACGACGCGCTGGCCCTGTCCGCCTGAGAGTTGGTGCGGGAAGGCGTGGAAGATGCGCTCAGGATCGGGCAGGCGCACGGCGCCGAGCATCTCGATCACGCGGGCCCGGCGTCCGCCTCGTGGAACGCCATGCACTGCGAGGATCTCTTCGAGCTGCCGTCCAACCCGCATCACCGGGTCGAGACTGGCGATCGCATCCTGAAAGATCATCGCGATCCGGGCCGAGCGGATCTTGCCCCAGCCTGGATCGCGCTGTGCCGGCAGAGCCGCCCCGTCAAACGAGAGACTGCCGCCCGTCAGGCGGAGCGCGCGGGGCAGCATGCCGAGGATGGCCTGCGCCACGACCGACTTGCCCGATCCGCTCTGCCCCACAAGGCAGAGCGTCTCTCCACGCGCAATCTCGAGCGAGACGCCCTCGACCGCCGCAGGTCGGTCGCCGCCCTCAGGGAGGGCGACCGTCAGATCCTGAACGGACAGAAGGGGCGCGGGAGGCGCCCCATCCGCCGTCATCCGTCGGACTTCATATAGTACTTGTCGAAGATCGTAACGGCGGAGTTGCCGGGATCCCAGTCCAGATCGTCGCGCGTCGCATAAGAGACCACGTTCCGCCAGAGATACATGCCGGGCGTCGCGTCCTCCCAGGCCCCGACAAGGGCGAGATAGGCCGCCTTCCGCTCCTCGAACCCTTGGGCAAGTTCAAACGCAGTGCCGAGCTCCTCGAATTCGGGCGTCATCTCCCAGGTGCGGTGCTTTGCGCGCACGCGCGACGATTGCGGTCCCCAGTCCATCCAGAGCGGACGGTACGGATCGCCGGAGAACTCCGAACTCATCGACATGTTGAGGAGGTGGAACGGCCGCTCGTAGGCGAGCGAGAAGTTGTCGACCACCTCGATCTTCACATTGATCCCGACATCGCGCCACTGCTCGACCATGAACTCCGCCGCGACCTCGTAGTTGGGGTAGAACCCGCGCGTGATGTGCCAGGTCAGCTCCTCCCCATCGTAGTCTGTTTCGGCGAGGAGCGCCTTGGCTTCATCCGGATCGTAGGTGTAGCGCGCCTCGCGGTCCGGGTCGAAATAGGCTCCGTATTCGGGGAAGTTGAAGGGGGCGGGCACAAAGGTGGCCTCGCCCCACAGCGCTTCGACAATGCCCTCGCGGTCGACCGCGCTCACCATTGCCTTTCGGAGGTTGGCGTCGGTCAACGGGTTGTCGGGCAGGAGCTCCGTGTTCAGCATGTTGAAGGCGAACATCGGGTAGTTCTCGATCGATTTCTCCATCACCGTGACACCGGACGTGCCGGCCACCTGCTCCACTTGGTCCGCGGGAACGGAGACGATCACGTCGAATTCGCCCGAGGCGAGACCCGCGAAACGGGTCGAGAACTCCGGCACGATCTCAAACGTCAGCGAGGCTGCCGGGACCGGCCCGTTCCAATAGGCGTCATAGGCCTCTGCGACGACGCGAACCGAGGGGTCGAACTCGGTCATGCGGTAGGGCCCAGTGCCGATCGGCATCTGACCGAAGGCCTCGGTGCCGACCTCCTCGTAGTAGTGCTTGGGCAGGACGAAGCCCAGGGGTGTCACGAGGCGGAAGATGAAGTTCGGATCGGGGTAGGACGTCTCGATCTCCACGGTCAGATCGTCGATGGCCTCGACGCGCGTGATGCCGCGGGCGTAGCGCGTGCCCCGCGGGGCGAGCGGTTCGGGGCCCCAGAGCCGCTCCGCCGACATGGAGAAGGCGATGTCTTCGGCGTCGACCACATGGCCGTCATGGAACGTCACGCCCTCGCGGAGGGTCACGCGCCAGATCGTGTCGGACACTTGCTCCCAACTCTCGGCGAGCCAGGGGACGAGTTCCGTGCCGTCGGGGTCTTCCCAGCGGTTGCGGCGCACGAGCGTATCGAAGACGTTGGAATGGACGCGTGCGCCTGTCGTCGAGATGCCGATCACCGGGTCCATCGTCGGCCACAGATTGTCGACGCCGATCTTGATGTCCGGGCGGTCCTCGGCCAGGGCGGGCGCCGCAAGGGCGGTGGCGAGCAGCAGCGGTTTCAGGTTCATACTCTCTCTCCTGTCTGGGGATGCGCGGGCTATTCCGCCGCGTCGCGTGTCAGCGGCTGGGTGACCATACGGTACGGCCGCTCGTTTCTGAGATTGGGGATTTGGCTCCGGGCGCGCTCCACCTCCGTGAGGTCGAGCTCCACCGTCACAGTGCCGGTCGCCTCCGGCCCGAGATCGGCCAGGACCTCGCCCCAGGGCGAGACGATCATCGAATGCCCCCAGGTCTCGCGCCCGTCATTGTGCCGGCCGACTTGGGCGGGCGCGATCATGAAGGCCCCGTTCTCGATGGCACGTGCGCGGAGGAGAACCTCCCAATGCGCGCGTCCGGTCGGCACTGTGAAGGCCGATGGCGCGAAGAGGAGCGTTGCGCCGGCCTTGGCGTAGTCGCGGTAAAGCTGCGGGAAGCGGAGATCGTAGCAGATCCCGAGACCCCAAGGCCCCCAGGGCGTGTCGACCAGCACCGCCTCCTCTCCCGGCGCGTAGCGCTTGGACTCGCCCGTCGCCCCGCGCCCCTCGAGAAACACATCGAAGAGGTGGATTTTGTCGTAGCGGGCAACAACGGCACCGACAGGGTCAATCAGCACTGTGTGGTTGAGGTAGCGCTCCCCCGGCCCTTTGACCGGGGTCGAGCCGATGTGGATCCAGATCCCTCGCGCCGCTGCGATCTCGCGACAGGCCGCGATAAAGGGATCGGCGGTCTCATCCGTGATCTGCGTGCGCGCATCTTCGCGGTCGCGGTTCATCATGCCGGCGGCCTCCGGCAGGGCGAGGAGGTCGCACTCCGCCGTTTCCGCCGCCGCGCGAACTGCGTCGATATTGCCCTGATGGCGGTTCGTCGATGTCATTTGCATCATCGTCAGCTGCAGCGTTGCCTGCATGCTCGGCACCTCCCTCGCTCAGAGCGGAGTGTATGGCCCGACGGGCCGGCGAAAAGCACAAACATCTTGCCTCTCGTCTAAAAAACTAACATGTCCGCAGCATGGCTCCGCCTCGTCGCCTGCCGCCCCTGACCGCGCTCCGCGTGCTTGAGGCGATCCATGAGACGGGCTCCGTCGTGGCGGCGGCGCGGCGCCTCAGCGTCTCGCACTCCGCCGTCAGCCATCAGGTCAAGCAGCTCGAGGCCTGGGTCGGTCGGCCGCTCTTTGTTCGCCGCGGCCGGTCGCTCGCACTGACTGCGGCGGGGGAGAGCCTCGCGGGCGTCGTCAACGAGGCCTTCGATTCAATCCGCCATGAGCTCGACCGTCTGCCCGTGCGGGACGCGCGGACAGTGACGGTCTCGGCGCTGCCGGCGGTGGCGACGCGGCTCCTGCTGCCGGCCGTGCCCGACTTTGCGGCCCGCCACCCCGACATCGCGCTCCACTTGGCGCTGGCCCATGCCGACCGGCCGGTGACACCGGCTCCGGACATCGAGATCGGGTTCAAGCCGCGCGAGGCATTGCTTGAGGGCGAGGTCGAGCTTCTGCCGGGCAATGCCGCGCCGGTTGCCGCACCGGCCCTCCTCGCCCGCACGGGCAGCGCGGCGCGCCTCCTCGCTGAGGGTCCGTTCCTCGCGGACGAGGATCTCAGGATGTGGCGCCTCTGGGCGGACGCAAATCCACACTCTGCAACCCAAACGACACCCCCCCTTGTTCTGGAGGGAGCGTTCCTCCTCCAGGAGGCAGCGCTCGCCGGGCTCGGTGTCGCGTTCTGCCGCACAGCGTTCATGGAGGGAGATCTGGCCGAAGGGCGGCTCATCCGTCTCTCAGATCGCGAGATCGACGCAGACTGGTGCTACCTCCTTCGTACGGCCCATGGCAGGCGGGCTGACCCGGATGTGGCGCTGGTGGTTGCGTGGTTGCGCGCCGCGATTGCCGCTCCCTAAACCGCGCGGGCGGATACCCGAGTGGCGCCCGCACCGATGAGCGCGACGCACGGCCAAAGGACGCGGGCGGCACATTCGGCAGTCACGCGCCCGGCCCGGACCCGTCTGGGGTGCCGCTACGTGGCTGCACGGCCTGCACGCCCAGCGCGGAAGCGCCCGGGATCGAAAGGTGCAGGGTCGACGGAGGTCGTCCGGCCGGTCGCAAGTTCTGCAGCGAGCTGTCCGACCCCCGGGCCAAGTCCGAAGCCGTGCCCCGAGAGACCGGAGGCGACGGTCAGACCGGTGAGACCGCCGACGGGGCCGATCACCGGCACCTCGTCGGGCGTTACGTCAATCATGCCGCCCCAGGCGCCCCGCAAAGCGGCTCCCTTAAGCTGCGGGTAGGTCTCCTTGGCAGAGGTCAGGATGTCCTGGATCAGCCGCGGGTCGGGCGTCGGGTCGAGGGCACGGGCCGCCTCGAAGGGGCTCAACTGATCAGGCTGCCACCGCCTGTGGCCGAGAGCGCCGAAGAACTCGGGCCCAAGGCGAAGCTGAAGCATCCGCCATCGCGCGCGGAGCGTCGGCCAAAAGGTCCGGAACTGCGCGAACGCGGCGGGAATCAGGTCGAAGCGCGCCACCCCGCTCCGCCCGACGGTGTAGCCGCCCTCGGCGCGGGGGCGCACCGCAGCCCGCGCCGTGCCGACCGGCCCCGGCGCGATCGCTGGTGCGGGACCGGTGGCGAGCGCCTGGCTGCCGACGGCGAGTTGCGCAAGGCCCGCACCAGCGTTCTCAAGAAACGGCCGGCACCAGGCGCCACCGGCGAGGATCACGGACTGGCACGCGATCCGCCCATGCTCCGTCACGACCCCCGTGATCCGACCGCCGGACTGCTCAAGCGTGCGCACGGCCGAGTGCTCGAAGATGTCGGCCCCAGCCGCGGCTGCATGATCCGCGAGCGCGCCGACCGCCATGTCGGGCGCGGCATGCATGTCGCCCGGCGTGAAGATCCCGCCGAGGAAACGCCGCCTGTCCTGACCGACATGCGCATCCGCCTCCGCTGAGGAGAGGACGCGGCTGCCGAGCTGATAGGGTGCCGCATCCTCCACCCACTTTGCGTAGCGCGCCATGGTCTCCTCATCCTCGGCGAGGTATGTGACACCCTCGACCTGAAGCCCTGTGCGGCCACCAACCTCCGCCGTCCAACTCTGCCAGTGGCGCCGCGCAATCAGCATCAGCTCCATCTCTCGGAAGTCGCGCCCCTGGGCCCTGATCCAACCCCAGTTCCGGGAGGATTGCTCACCTGCGACACGGCCTTTTTCGAAGACAACCACCGGCACGCCCCACCGGGCCAGGATCAGGGCCGCGCTGACACCGACAACGCCACCGCCGATGACGACGACCTCCGTCGCCAACGGCAGTGGCCGTTCGGGCGGCGGTGGAAAAACAGGACTGTCAAGGGGCGGCGCTGGGTGCATGCGCGAAGCGTGCCGGGTGCGTCGGGCCTTGTAAAGCACACTCCGCCAGCCGTCGTGGGCCTTGCCGCAAATCGGAGCAATCCACGCCCCGAGAGCCGTCTGACCCCAGCAGCCAGCGGCGCAGACTGTCCCTCGGCACCAAGCGATTTTGGCATGGACCCGTGGTCACTCCGCAAGACGCGCTCAGGTCACGGACAGAACGCCTGCCTCCGTTTGACCTGCAAGACCCAACTTCAGTGCCGGTTGCGCGCGGCTCACCCGGAAAAGAGCACTGGCACGTTCGTGGTTCGGATCACCTCACGCGTTGCATCGGTGAAAAGGAGGTCGTGGAGCCGGCCATGACCGAAGGCGCCCATCACGATCAAATCCGCACCGCCCGTCCGAGCCTCCTTCACGATCTGGGCGCCGACTGTATGTTGATCCTGCTTGCGGTGCCAGACGTCAGCGGTCACGCCGTGGCGTGCGAGCATGCGCGCAAGCTCATGGCCCTCCGTCGCGTCAGCCTCCGTCTCAGACGCGTGGCGCCTGATGGTCAGGATCGTCGTTAGATCCGCCTCTTTCAGGAACCCGAGAGCGTTGTGGGCTGCGCGGCTCGCCTCCCGCGTTGGCGTCCAACACAGAAGGACGCGCCGCGCTGGGAGCGCGGCGCCACACCCGGCTGGCAGCATCAGAAGGGGCCGGCCCGTGGCGATGAGGAGATCGTGAAGCTGGCCGATGCCTTCAGCCTGATGCTCGGTCCCAGGCGCGCTGAGGATCATCAGGTCCGACCTCAAAGCAATGTCAGAGAGCTTCGCCGATATGCTCGACTGGTAGGCCGACACCTCACGCCACTCCGTCCGATCGGCGATCTGGCGGGTTTCCGCCTCGAAGGCAGCCTTGGTCTCCGCTGCCACGCGCTCCGCGTCAGTGCGCAGCCTGTTGTAGAGTTCTATGTTGATTGCGCCGGCGCCGCCCGGATACAACTCGAAGAGTTGTTTGACATGGATGCCGATCATGTGGCCGCTGAAGCGCTCGGCCACGCTGACGGCAGATGGTGCGATTTCCGCCGCAGCGCTCGGTGTCGGCAAGACGGTCAGGATTGTTTTGTACGGCATGGCATCCCCCCTCAGACCCGGCGCCGAGAATGGCCGTGACCCGCCGCTGGTGCCTTGATTGAGGTCAAGCCGCGCTTTTGCGCTCAAAACGCCCGGAACGTCATCGTCGTCAGGCTGCGCTGAATGCCCTCGATGTCGAGGAGTTGCGCGTCCACATACTTCCCGATGTCCTCGCCCTCCGGAATGTAGAGCTTCATCAGCAGATCGTAGGTGCCGGAGGTCGAATAGAGTTCGGAGTGGATCTCGCGGTCGAGGATCGCCTCGGCGACCCGGTAGGTCCACCCGGGAGTGCACTGAAACTGGATGAAGACACAGGTCATGATCCCCCCTCTCGCCACTCTGCGGCGCCGCTGCGCCCTGCGCAAGCGCCGAGTATCGGTCAGGGCGACAGCGTCGGGGCGAGGGCGGCCAGCGCGCTGGCCAAGGCGTCCGCGGCAGCGGTGAGCCCAAAGATCCCTTCGGTTTTGGCCAGGGTCCGTTCCTCCATGTAGAGCGCGCGGTTGAGCTCGATCTGTATGGAATGGCGGTGCTCCGCCGGACGGCCGTGTCGACGCACGATCTCGAAGCCCTTGTAGGGATCGTTGAGCGCGACCGAATACCCGAGGCCGCGGAAGGTGTCGATGACGCAGTCCCGCATTGATTGAGCGCAGGAGGTGCCATCCCGGTCGCCGACAACAACATCGGGGCGCCGAACCGGGCCGTCCTCGGTCGTTCTGTCTCCGCGGCTGCTCATGGAATGTGCGTTGACATGGAGAACGAGCCCATGGTCCGAGTGCGCGGCCTCGAGGGCACCTGCCAGAGCGTCCTGATAGGGCTGCCAACATGTGTCGAGGCGATGGCGCAGCTCCGCAGGGGAGATCAATCGGTCGTAGACCGGCCCAGCGTCGCGCATCGCCCGCCAGAGAAGGCCGACTTTGCGCGACAGCGTCTTCGATGTCGGATTGACCGGCCCGTCCCAAGGGCCCGACAACATCGATACATCGATGTCGTCTGAGGCCCTGTTGGGGTCGATGTATGCGCGCGGAAAAAGGGCATGGACGAGTGTGACACCGTGCTGCGCGGCTGGGGCAAAGATCTCCTCGAGATGGGCGTCTTCCGAGCGTCGCAACACCAGTCGATCAATCGAATGTCCAAAATCTGCGGGGTAGATTGAGCCCGAATGAGGGCTGTCGAAGACAAGCGGTGTGCTTCCTGCGGTCGGCCGCTCGATCCGAACCCAGGGGCTCATGCGGCGCAGGACCTGTCGTGTTGCGTCGCTCTGTGCCGGGTCCAAGCTTTGAGGTATGGCGCCAAGGCGTCGGTTCGGGCGCGCCCGAACCCGCGCGCGGGCGCGCGGCCTCTGCGATCCGCAGAGGCGACGCCGCCCCCGTCGCGCTCTCGACTCCCGAGCGCCCGGGATGCCCGAGCGCCGACCGCACCCGTCATGCGTCGCGCCAGTGATGGCAGGCCACAGTCCGACCGTCAGGCGTGATCTCGAGGGGCGGGCGTTCCTGCTGACACAATTCCGAAGCGCGTGGACAGCGTGGGTGAAAGTGGCAGCCCGACGGCGGAGCGAGGGGCGAGGGTATCTCACCCTTGATCGGCTCGAACGCGCGCTTCCGGTGGTCGAGGCGCGGCGCCTCGGCAAGAAGCGCGCGTGTGTACGGGTGGCGCGGCGCGGCAAAGAGCGCGTCCGTCGGCGCGGTCTCAACGATCCGTCCGAGATACATGATCGCCACCCGGTCTGCGACGTGTTCGACCACCGAGAGGTCGTGACTGATGAAGAGGTATGTCAGATCCAGCATTTCGCGCAGGTCCATGAAGAGGTTCAGGACCTGCGCCTGGATCGACACGTCGAGCGCTGCGATGGCCTCGTCGCAGACGAGAAACCGCGGTCGCACCGCAAGGGCCCGGGCGATCCCGATCCGCTGCCGCTGACCGCCTGAGAACTGGTGCGGGTAGCGGCGCCGGAGGCTGGGGTCGAGGCCCACCCGCCGCATCGTCTCAGCCACATACTCCCCGACATCGCCATCGATCAGGCCGTGCGCACGGGGCGCCTCGCCGATGATGTCCTCAACCCGCATTCGGGGATTGAGGCTCGCGAACGGGTCCTGGAAGATCATCTGCACCGCAAGTGTCGCCGCCCGTCGCGCCTTGCCCGAAAGCGCGGCCACATCGGCGCCGTCGAGGACGATCTGACCGTCGCTTGGGGCGTGAACGCCGGCGACAACGCGTCCGAGGGTCGACTTTCCGCACCCGGATTCGCCAACAAGGCCCAGCACTTCGCCTGTCGCAACGCTGAGACTGACGCCATCGACCGCGTGCACGGTCTCTTCGCGCACATTGGCGCCGAGCCGCGCCGCGAGCTTACCCGCAAAGTCGAGGCGCCTGGTGAAGCGCTTTGAGACGTCGCGGATCTCAAGGAGGTCGTTCACACCCGAACCTCCAGGAGTGGGTTGTGGCACCGAATCCGTCGCGCCATCGCCTCAACCACATCCGGCGCCCGCTCGCAGGCGGTTGTGGCATGGCCACAGCGGGCCTTGAAGGCGCAGCCCTGGGGCAGGGCCGCCAGGTTCGGTGTCATTCCCGGGATCTGGCGGAGGCGCTGGCCGCGCTTGTTGGCGGACGGAACCGAGCCGAGGAGGCCCGCCGTATAGGGGTGCTGCGGGCGATCGATCACGTCATCGACCGTGCCCTGCTCGACAATGCGGCCCGCATACATCACTGAGATCCGATCGGCGAGGCCCGCCACCACGGCGAGATCGTGGGTGATCCAGATGAGCGCCGTGCCGGAGCCACGGCAGAGCTTTTGCGCTTCATGTATGATCTGCGCCTGGATCGTGACGTCGAGCGCGGTCGTCGGCTCGTCTGCGATGATGAGATCGGGCTGGTTGAGGAAGGCGATCGCAATCGCCACCCGCTGGCGCATGCCGCCGGAAAGCTGATGGGGATAGGCGTGGAGCCGCTCCTCCGGCGAGGGGATCCCGACAAGGCCGAGCGCGTCGCGCGCTTGGATCCGCGCGGCCGCCTTGTCGGTTGTTCCGTGCGCCTCAAGCGCCTCGATCATTTGTGTGTCGATCCGCAGCACAGGGTTCAGCGTCATCATCGGGTCTTGGAAGATCATCGCGATCCGGTTGCCGCGGAGATGGCGGAGCCGCTCCTCCGGCGCGCCCACGAGCTCCTCGCCCTTGAAGGCGATCGAGCCCTCCACGACTTGGCCCGGCGGGTCGATGAGGCCGATGATCGAGAAGCCGGTGATCGACTTGCCCGACCCGCTCTCCCCCACGAGCCCCATGATCTCGCCGGGTCCAACGCTGAAATCGACGCCGTCGACGGCCTTCACGGTGCCGGCACGGGTCAGAAAGTGGGTCTTTAGTCCCCGAACCTCGAGTGTCATCGTTTGAGCCTCGGGTTCAGCACATCGCGGAGGTGGTCGCCGACGAGGTTGATCGAGACGACCGTGATCAGGAGGGCGAGGCCCGGGAAGAGCGAGATCCAATAGCGCCCCGAGATGATGTACTGCGCGCCGTTGGCGATCAGAACCCCGAGCGACGGCTCGGTCTGGGGCAGGCCCACGCCGAGGAAGGAGAGTGTTGCCTCAAGACTGATGGCGCTCGCCGTTTGAACAGTGCCAACGACGATCAGCGGCGCGAGGCAGTTGGGCAGGATGTGGCGAAAGACGATCCGCCCGTGGGAGAGGCCGAGACAGGTGGCGGCCTCCACATACTCCTTTCGACGCTCGACCAGGGCGGAGGCGCGAACTGTGCGCGCGTAATAGGCCCATTGCGCGACGACGAGCGCGAGGATGATCTTGTCGATCCCCTTTCCAAGGATCGCGATCAGCATCAACGCGACCAGCGCTGCAGGAAAGGAGAGCTGCAGATCGACGACTCGCATGATGAAGGTCTCGATCCGACCGCCCGCATAGGCCGCCAGCAGCCCCACTGCCATGCCGATCGCCAGCGCGATGAAGCCAGAAGTGATGCCCACGGAGAGGGAGATGCGGAGGCCATAGAGGATCGCCGAATAGAGGTCCCGCCCCGCCCCGTCCGAGCCAAGCCACATCGTGTAGCCCGCAAATGCCGCCTCCCCTGGCGGCAGGCGTGCGTCGAGCACGTCGACTTCGGCCAGATCGTACGGGTTTTGCGGCGTGATCCATGGCGCGAGGAGGGCGAGCACGACGATGGTGAGGAGAACGACCAGGGCGCCCGTGGCGAGCCGGCTCTCGAAGAACTCCGCCGCAAAGATGCGGAGGGGGGTCTCCTCGCGCGCTGGTGCCGCTGGCGCAAGCGGGGCAGAGAGCTCGGTCATTCGACAAGCTCCCGAAGCGGCCAGGCGTGGAGCGTGACATCCGGGAAGCGGTCTGCCACACGGTCCGCCAGCGTTGGTCCCATGAGCCAGATCGGGAAGACGGCCGCCCCGAGGCGAAAGCGCAAGCCCGCCTCGTAGAAGCCGTGGGTGGAGGGTTCCACCTCGACTTCGAACTGGAGGCGCGGACCGGGCAGGACCGAGGCGTGGCTCGAGCAGCTTCGGCACCAGGCGGACCGGGTTGCTGCGTCGATGTTCCCGACCGGTAGGATCTCCGCCCGCGTCACGACATGGGCATCCTCGGCAATCGGGAAGGTATCAAAGGCTGTGTCCGAAGCCTCCATCAGCAACAAGAGCGCCGCGTCGCTGAGGAGGAGCCCAGCGCCCGTGTCGAAGCCGAGCCCGCTCTCAAGCCCGATCGCGTGGCGGCGAAAGGGCGCGCGCCAAGCCCGTTTTGGCTGCCGGCACTTGCTGCAGAAGAGCTCGTCCGGCGCCGCCTCGAAATAGTCAAAGCCCGCCACCTCCGGCGCGTCGATGCGGTAGAGAAGCTCGGTCATGCGCCTTGATCCTGGAGCCGGACCCGAGGGTCGAGAATTGAGTAGAGGATGTCGACGATCAGATTGATCACGACGAACAGGACCACGATCAACATGAGGTAGGCGACCACAACGGGACGGTCGAGCTGCAGAATGGCGTCGATCAGCAGCTTGCCCATGCCAGGCCAGGCAAAGATCGTCTCGGTCACGACGGAGAAGGCGATCAGAGCGCCGAACTCCAGTCCCATCACAGTGACGACTGGGATCATGATGTTTTTCAGCACATGAAGCCCGATGATCCGCCGGGTCGAGAGCCCCTTGGCCCGTGCGAATTTGACGTAGTCTTGCCCCATCGCCTCGCGCACGCCCGACCGCGTCAGACGGATCGCGAGCGAGATGTTGGTGAGCGCGAGGTTCAGCGCCGGCATGAAGAGGTGCGACAGCCCGTCGAGAGTGAGGAGCGATGTCTCGACGCCCATCACGCTGACCGTGTCGCCCCGACCCGTGGAGGGCAGCCATCCGAGCTGCACCGCAAAAAGCATGATCAGCATGAGCCCAACCCAGAAGGTCGGCAGCGAGAAGCCGAGGATCGAGCCCGCCATGATCGTCTTGCCGGCCACGCTCTCGGGGTAGAGCCCAGCATAGAGCCCAAGCGGGATGCCGATCACGACAGAGAGGAAGAGGGCGGAGAACGCAAGCTCCAACGTCGCGGGCATGTGCTGGAAGATGAGGCGGAGCGCCGGTTCGCCGAAAATGAAGGAGTTGCCGAGATCGCCTTGGAGCGCATTCGTGACGAAGAGCCAGTATTGCTCCCAGATCGGTCGGTCGAGGCCGAGCCGCGCGATGGTCGCCGCGATCTCGGCCTGATCCGCGTCGGGTGAGACCAGCATGTACACCGGGTCGCCGACCACGTTGACGCCGAAAAAGACGATCAGCGACATCAGGATGACGACGACCAGGGCCTGGATCAGCCGGCGAATGATAAAGACAGTCATGACCCACGCCCCGTTCGGGAACCCCTCGGGAAACGATGAAAGGATTTCCTCACCATGTCGAGGCGTTCCTGCCCTCCTGACCGGGGCTTCAGCAGTCTTGGTTTATGCGGGCGCGGGGTCTGTGCGCACAGCTTCCGCGCGGCGCCGTCCAGTGCCGCGCGCGCTACGGCCCCTTATGCGGGGCAGTCGCTCCGATGATCCGTCACGCAGGTTGGGCGGACACCGTCGCGAGTGTTCGAGTGCAATGGGAGGGCCGGCGCCCCGCATGACGAGCACCCCGTGCTCTTTCGTGCGGCTCGAGGAGACGTCGGCGCGGAGCCCTGCTCCTCATGTCCGGCTGGGTGGCCGCGGGCGGGACGCACCCGCGGCCGTTTTGGGTCAGTTTTGCACGACGCCCGTGGCGAGCGTGTACTCATCCGTGCGCGCGACGTAGGACAGGCCTTCCTTCGTCGCCCAGGTGTTCACCTGGAAATGCGTCGGGATGATCGCGACATTGGCGATTGCCCTCTCGGTTGCCTCCGCCAACAGCGCCTGGCGACCGGCATCGTCGACAGTCGCAAGAGCCTCTTCGATGAGCGCGTCGACTTCCGCGTCCGAGTGGCGGCCCCGGTTCGAGGAGCCGAAGCCGCGGTCGGCATCGAAGGTGTGGATGAGCGATTTCAGGGGCGAGGAGGCCTCGCCCGAGCCAGCCCCCCAACCGACGAGGATGAAGCTGAACTCCGGCTGCCCGTCCTCGCCGCCCCGGGAGGCGCGGGAGAAATAGACAGAGCGCGGCATCGTCTCGACGCTCGTGTCGATGCCGATCCGCGCGAGCATTTGGCCGACGGCCTCCGCGATCGCTGCGTCGTTGATGTAGCGGTCGTTCGGCCCGTGGATGGTCATCGCAAAGCCATCGGCATACCCCGCCTCGGCGAGGAGCGCTTTGGCGCCCTCGGGATCATAGGCCTCAGGCTCGAGGTTTTCGGAGACGCCGAAGAAACCCTCGGGCAGAAGCTGGCCGGCGGAGATCGCAACGCCCTCCATCACCCGCTCCACAATGGCGTCGCGGTTGATCGCCTTGGAGATCGCAAGCCGCACGCGCTGATCCATCAGCGGGTTCGTGATCGGGCTGCCGTCCTTGGCCGTGACAAAGGGGCTGTCCTCCCGGAACTGATCCATGTGGAGGTAGATCACACGGTTCGACACGCCCTGAGACAGCGCGATGCCGTCCGTGTTCTTCAGCGTCTCGATGTCCGTGGTCGGCACACCTGCGATCATGTCGACATCGCCGGCGAGAAGCGCCGCGACGCGGGACGGGCCGGAGGAGATCGCGCGGAGCGTCACCTCGGTCCAGACCGGCTTCTCGCCCCAGTAGTCCTCGTTGAGCGCCAGCTCAATGGCCTCGCCGGGCTTGTAGGAGACGAACTTATAGGGTCCGGTGCCGATGGCGGCTGTGCCGGCGTTGTAATCCTCAGTCGAGGCGTCGCACCCGGATGTGTCCGAGACGATGGGGATCGTCGAGACATCATTGGCCATCAGCGGGTAGGGCGCCTCGGTCTTGAAGTGGATCGTGAAGTCGTCGATTTTCACGACTTCCTTGCCCTTGGTGTAGGTGCCGAAGCCCGAGGGCGAGTTCGGAACATCGGGCGCCCGCACGAAGGAGCAGACGACGTCGTCGGCCGTGAAGGCCGAGCCGTCGTGGAAGGTCACGCCCTCGCGGAGCTTGAACTCCCAGGTGAGGTCGTCAATCGGCGCCCAGCTGAGCGCGAGGCCGGGCGTCAGTTGCTGCCGCTCATCCTGGAGGATCAGGCGGCCAAAGATGTGGCGCGCCAGCGCGTTGTTCGGCCCGAGATTGTGGAAATGCGGGTCGATCGATGTGGGCTCGGAGGCGAGGCCAATGGTGAGCGGCTCCGCCGACAGCGGGCCTGCGGCAAGCGCCGCCATCAGCACAACGGCACTGAGCGGACGGGTGGTCATGGGTACTCTCCCTGGTTTGGCGTGTCCCACGGGGGACTTATGGCGCCACAATAGGAGGAGCTTTCGCCAACGCAAAAGGGTTTCCGTGTGGCTTGGTGACCGACCGCGCTAGATCTGCCCGCGGAAGCGACAGTCGACCGGGGACCGCAGATGAGCACCGCAGCAAAGATCTTGGCCGAACTGATCCGGTTCGAGACGGTCAGCGATCGCACGAACCTGCCCCTGCTCGACTGGGTCGAGGCCTATCTCGCTGAGTGGGGCGTCGCCGGGCGGCGCGTGATGGACGCGAGCGGCGAAAAGGCCAATCTGATCGTGACGATCGGGCCGGCGGATGTGCCGGGTTACGTGCTGTCGGGTCATGTCGACGTTGTCCCGGTCGAGGGCCAGGACTGGACTGTGCCGCCGTTCGGCGGCGTGATCCGCGATGGGCGGGTCTGGGGACGCGGTGCGTCGGACATGAAGGGGTTTGTGGCGGTGGTGCTGGCCGCAGTGCCGGACATGGTGGCCGCGCCGCTCGCGCGTCCGCTGCACATTGTCCTTTCCTATGACGAGGAAATTGGGTGCGTCGGAGTGCGGAGCGCGGTCCGTGAGCTTTCGACCTGGCCCGTGCGCCCGCTCGGGTGTTTTGTTGGGGAGCCGACGGGAATGGATGTTGTTCTCGGGCACAAGGCCAAAGTGGCGACGCGCGCCGTCGTCACCGGGCGGGCCGGGCATTCCTCCCGCGCGCCGGAGGCGGTCAATGCGGCGGAGTATGCAGCGCGCCTCGCCGTCTGGATTTCGGATCGAGGGCGCGCGCTTGCGGACAACGGCGCACGGGATCCCGCCTACGACATCGGCCACACCACAGCACATGTGGGTGTTCTTGCCGGCGGCGTTCAGCTCAACCTGGTGCCTGAGCGGGCTGTGCTCGACTTCGAGTTCCGAGCGATCGCGGCGGATGATCCGCACGATCTGACAGCCGAAGCGGTGGCCTTTGCGGAGGGCACATTGGCACCGGCGATGCGCCGCGTGACGACAGAGGCGGGCATCGCCTTCGAGACACTGTCCGAAGCGCCCGGGCTCGACACCCCGCCGGAGACCGGGATCGTGACCTATGCAAAATCGCTTGCGGGGCGGAACGGCCACCGCAAAGTCGCCTTTGGCACCGAGGCAGGTCTTTTCGCCGAGGCCGGGATCCCGAGTGTGGTGATCGGGCCGGGGGATATCGCACGCGCGCACAAGGCCGATGAGTATGTCGAGATCGCGGAGCTTGAGGCTTGCGGTCGGTTTCTCTCGCGGCTGGTGGCGGACAGCCGCGTTTGAGCATGGAGCGTCTTGGCCGCCGGGTCCTTCTGGTCGGCGCTCCCACCCGCCCACCCCGCCGCCGCCCAGAAGGACCCGGCTGACGACGTGTGCGCATCCAGGGTGGGAGGTCGGTCTGGCGTTAAGGCGAGGGCATGTCCGGCCAGGTGGTGTCCTGATCGAGCGGGAAGCTCGGCCGCGGCAGGCCCTCGAACTCCCATCGCGAGAGGACCGGGCTGGTGAGCCCTTCTGTGTCCACCTCGATCACGCGATCGGGGGAAAACCAGGGACCGAACCCTTCGCGGAAATGTCCGCGCGACTTCACGACCACTGTGTGGGCGGCCCCGACGTCAAGGCCGAGCATTTCGAAAAACACGGGATCCGCGGTCTGGGCCCGATCCGAGATCACGACGACATCGATGCCGCCGATCCGCAAGGCAGCCGTTGGCCCCAGATCCATCTCGCGCCCTGCGGTGATGCCTCGGCGGCCGACAACCTTGCCATCGCCAAGGGCCAGCACGTCGGCCGAAGCGGTGAAGGGCGTGTCCCAGCGCTCCCAGCTCTGCGCGCCACGGTCGGCGTTGAAGCGCGCCTCGATCTGCGCGCCGAGCCCTGCACTGTGCGCTTGTGCGGCCAGGGCCGGATCGAAGAACGACCCGTAAAGCACGCGCTCAGCCCCGGCGGAGTGGAGCGCCGTCAGGAGCTCCGTCGTGCGGCCTGAGCCGCCACCCCCCGGATTGTCGCCCGCGTCCGAGAAGATCATCGGCGCCCGATCTGACGCAAGGCTTAACGCCACCGCGTCCGCGACCGGCGTGAGGGCGCGCTGAAACTCCTGTCGGCGCCCCCAGGCGAGCTGGGCGAGCTCGCTCGCCAGCGCCTCCGCCGCTGCCCCGTCGCGCCGCGCGGCGACCACTATGGAGAGCGCGTTGTGCCGCGTGTCGGAGAAGATGAAGTTCCCAAAGATCGAGACATTCAGGATTTCGCCCGACATCTCCGCCTGGCGGCGCTGGCCGAGGTCGATCATCGCCCCGTAGGGGCCCGCGGCCGTGAGAAGCGTGAGCGAGGGGGGCGTGATCGGGGTGGTCACGAGGGCGGTCACGGGCCGCGTGCCGCTCGCGAGGATGCGGCGGAGCGAGAAGGCCGCCTCTTCGCCCCGCTCGATCATGTCGACATGTGGGTTGGTGCGGTACCCGACGATCAGGTCTGTGGCGGACACCATCGCAGGGGAGATGTTGGCGTGGAGATCGAGGGTCATCACGATCACCGCATCCGGCGCTGCCGCCCGGATCCGCGATGCAAGCGTGCCGTCGGGGTCGTCATCATGCGTTGCGGTCATCGCGCCGTGATTGACGATCAGAACCGCATCGACGGGCTCCGTCGAGCCGAGCACCACCTCCATCCGGGACAAAGCGTCTTCGAAGACGGTTTCTTCGACGGGCCCGGCCGGGTGGCTGGCTGCAAAAAAGCAGGGCACAGGCGTCCAAGGACCGGTGGCGTCCATAGCGCCGACAAAGGCGGCGAGCTCCCGCGAGATGGAGGGCACGGGCGCGCGCGCCGCCTCGAGAAGTGCCGAATCCTCGAGCCACGTCAGCCGCTCGAAATCCGCGCGGGACGCGGGGCGGGCCCAGCGGTTCGATTCGAGCACCATGCCAAGAAGTGCCACGCGTGGCGCCATAGAAACCTCCGTCGTCGAACCCTTGCGGATCGCTGCACGCTTGAAAAGCCTCTCTGTGCGGTGCGGCGGGTCGAAGGGTGGATGTCGACCCTCGGAGGCTATTTCAGGGGCAGATGCGCCAGAGGGGAGAAGCATGGACGATCTGAAGGCGATCCGCACGTTCTTGACGGTGGCAGACCTGGCCAGTTTTGCGGCGGCGGCCCGGCAGATGGGGACGACACCTGCAACGGTGACGCGGGCTGTGGCGGGCCTTGAGGCGGCGCTCGGCGTGCAGCTTCTTCTGCGCACCACGCGGCATGTCTCGCTGACCTCTGCGGGCGATGCGTATGCGCGCCGCGTGAAACCGGTCCTGGCGGCCTTCGATGCCATCGAGGCGGAGCTTCGCGACAGCCAGGGCCCGCTCCGGGGGCGGATCCGGCTCACCGCGCCCATGTCCTTCGGCGTTCGGGTCATGCCGCGGATCCTTGCGGATTTTCGTCGTGCACAGCCTGACGTGGAGGTTGCCGTCGTTCTGACAGACGCCTTTGTCGACATCCTCGAAGCGGATTACGACCTCGCCATTCGGATCTCTGGCCCACCGAATGACAAGTCGACGATCTGGCGCAAGCTGTGCCTCGTCGAGCGCGTGCTCGTCGCGGCGCCCGGTGCGGCAGAGGCGACTGCGACCCACCCCGAGGAGTTGCGGCCCGAACGTCTGTTCGCGCATTCCGCGGCGGCACGCGACGAGGACTGGCGTTTGACCGGTGCTGGGGGCGAGGCTCGGACATTCCGCGCCGGTGCTCAGCTCAGCGCCAACAACGCGGATCTTCTGGTCCAGCTCCTTGCGGCCGAGGATGGTGCGGCGCTGTTGCCGCGCTTTGCCGCCGGTCCGGCGCTCGCCGCGGGCGAGTTGGTGGAGGTGCTCCCCGGATGGACCGCGCCGCCCCTGTGGCTGACGCTATATTATCCCCCCTATGAGCGCCTGCCCTCGATTGTGGCGGCGTTCTCGGAGTTTTTTGAGCGCCACATCACCGAGATCGCGCCGCTCGACACCGTGCTCGACGGGACAGCGGTCGAGGCGGACAGCCGCTAGCTGTTCAGTCCCGGCATCTGGTGGATCGGATCGACGATGGGTCGATCTGTCTCTGACGTCCAGATCTTGCAGATGCAGTCGTAAGGTGTGAGGCCGCTCAGCGTCTTGAGACGACGGGCGAAAGTGTAGGCGTCGAGGACGTCCGCGAGATGGCTGCGGAGCTGAGCGTGGCCGTCGTAG
>JBCCWM010000002.1:0-34390 GCA_039193505.1 Pseudomonadota bacterium
AGCGACCTCGGCCAGTTTGGCGGGCGAGTTGGACGTCGCTGTGGTTTAGGTAAGGACCGGCTTGCGGACGTCGTCGCGGCGCGGGCGGCCGGGAGCGCCGAGTTGGCTCAGCTCCGCAAGGAGAATGAACGGCTTAACGAAAAGAACGAGGTGGAGCGCGCGTGTTTCACGGCTCAGACCGGCCACCACCTCAACCGGGGCGGCGGCCCCTGCGCGCAGCCCCGTCACACCCGGCCTGGTCGCCTCCCATGCCCCGTCTCATGCCCGCCGCGCCGTCCCGGCGCCGAGCCCCCCATTGGCCCGGCCCGCAACTGAGGCGATGGGCGATCCCTTAACGACCGGACAGCTCTCGCCTGCACGAGCGCCCCTCGCGCACGGTGCGGACCTTTTCGTTGGCGCGGCGATGCTTTAGCCTCCGACGCCCGACGCTTTGTGCGATCGTCTAGGCCGGCGGTTCGGCGCGCCCGGATCCCGGTCTCATCTTCACCCGTCAACGGTCGAGATCGGCCGAAACAATTTTTACAGCTCATCCCATCTGCGCCACTTCCCGGCCAAGCATGCTCCCCTGGGGACAATCCTCAACAGGGACAGAGGTGCCGGCCTTCTTTCAGCGCGTTCTGGCGATCCTCAAGATGCTGTGGATGGGGTCTGCCGAAAGGGTTGGTGTCTGCCAACAACGGGCGAACGCCACTGCCGGAGGACGGCGGGTCAGGCAGTGCATCGATACAGTCTCGGGTCGGAGGCCCTTGACGTTCTGCCGACTTCACGCGTAAGCACCTGCATCCTGGGGCTCATACCCAGGCGGACTTTTACCAGGGCGCGGGTCTTGGGCAAAGAACGACACCGAGGGATTGAGGAGCGAGCAATGTCTCGTCGCTGCGAATTGACTGGCAAAGGGCCCATGGTGGGCAACAATGTGAGCCACGCCAACAACAAGACCAAGCGTCGCTTTCTGCCGAACTTGAACGATGTCTCTCTGATGAGCGAGACGCTCGGCCGGAGCTTTCGCTTCCGGATCGCGGCCTCGACCCTTCGCACAGTCGACCATCGTGGTGGCCTTGATGCGTATCTTGCCAAAGCCAAGGACAGTGAGCTTTCACCCGCCGCGTTGAAAGTGAAGCGCGACATCGAACGCGCGCAGGCCTAACTCAGGGCGCACTCGGCTCCTCATCGCAGAGCGCATCGACCGCCTCGCCCCAAGCGCGGTAGCGGTCTAAAAACGCTTGGCGCGATGCCTGACGCTGGTACTCAAGAAAAAGATCGGGCTCGGCGATGATCTTGGCGGCGTGCCGTTGGTCGCGTCGACTAAGCGCTGCATTTGCGAGCGTGGCCGAACAGGTGCACGCCTCAACACTGGGCGACAGATCGGAGGCGATGCAGCTCTCGTAAATCCCCGGCCCACGCCCGCAGCCTGCGAGACATGTCGCCACCACAACGGTGAGGAGGGTCGAGCGAACGGTCATTTAAGGCATCTTGTCCGGGTCCGCCCAAGACACAACCCCTTGCGCCTTGACCGGAGCGCCGGATGGGCGGAGGCTGTCGCACGATGGACACCAGCCTCGAGGACAAAGCCCAGACAGACAACCTGAAAGGGCTTCTCTGGCTTCTTGTGTCCGTCATCGGGGCCAGCGTAATGGCCGTGGCCGTCCGTGAGCTCTCCGCATCGCTCGACACGCGGATGATGGTCCTCCTGCGCAGCATCATCACGCTCGGCGCATTGATCCCAGCGCTGGCCTGGCCGGGCCTGCGGCGCCGCGCGCTCAGGATGACACGACCCGGCCTGCATCTCGTCCGGGGCGTCTTGATCGGGGGGGCGACGCATGCAGGGTTTTTTGCGCTCGCGCATCTTCCGCTCGCCACGGCCACAGTGCTCTTCTTCACCGCCCCGATCTTTGCCACGCTCCTCACCGGGCCGATCCAGGGCGAGCGGGTGGGTCGGCGCCGGTGGAGTGCCGTCGCCGCCGGGTTTATCGGAGCGTTGATCATCCTGCGCCCCTCGCCCGCCGGATTTGAACCGGCAACCCTCGCCGCACTCGGCTCTTCCCTTGCGTTTGCGATTGCGCTTCTCCTCTCGCGCCGCGTGGCGGAGGCGGACGGGCCGGCAGCGGCCTATCTCTCATCCGTGGTCATCACTTTCTCGATCACACTCCCGATCATGCCCGGGGCGTGGGGCTGGCCGGACAGCTTCGGCATTTGGGTTGTGGCCGCGGCGATGATTGCCGGCGGGACGATCCGCGGCGTCGCCGATATCCAGGCCTACCGGCATGGCGAGGCTGCGATCCTGGGTCCTGTCACCTATCTGCGTCTCGTGTTCGTCGGCGGGGCGGGCTACCTGCTCTACGACGAAATACCCGACGGTGCCACTTGGGCAGGCGCGGCGATCATCATCGGCGCCGCCCTCTACATCGCGCGGCGAGAGGCCATTTTGGGTCAGAACCGTCGTCGGGCGCGGAGTGCAGCCGAGATCGTCCCATCGTCCAAGTAGTCGAGTTCGCCTCCGACGGGCACGCCTTGGGCGAGTGAGGTGACCTCGACCTCAAGCCCTTCAAGAAGATCGGCGATATAGTGGGCGGTCGTCTGACCATCGACAGTGGCGTTGAGCGCAAGGATCACCTCCGTGATCCCCCCGGCCTCGACCCGCGCGATCAGCCCGGGGATCCCGAGATCCTCAGGCCCGATCCCGTCGAGCGCCGACAGCACCCCGCCGAGCACGTGGTAGCGCCCCTGAAACACGCGCCCGCGCTCCATCGCCCAGAGATCGGCCACATCCTCCACCACGCAAAGCTGACCGCCACCGCGGCGCGGATCCCCGCAAATCCCACAAACCTCAGCCGAGCCTACATTCCCGCAGACCCGACACTCCCGCACGGTTGCGGCGACATCCGACATCGCGCGCGAGAGAGGCGTCAGCATCGAGTCCTTCCGCCGGATCAACGTCAGGACCGCACGGCGAGCGGAGCGGGGGCCGAGCCCCGGCAGCTTCGCGAGAAGCTCAATCAGCCGCGCGATCTCGGGGCCGGCGTCGTCCACTGGTCCTCAGAAGGGCAACTTCATGCCGGGTGGCAGGCCGAGGTCCTGGCCGAGGCGCTGCATCTCTTCGGCCATCAATGCCTTGCCGCGGGCCTGTGCGTCTTTGAGAGCGGTCACGATCAGATCCTCGGTCACCTCGCGCTCCTCCGGCACGAGGATGGTCGGGTCAATCTCGACCGCGACGACCTCGCCTTTGGCGTTCGCGGTGACCTTAACGAGACCGGCGCCGGCTTCGCCCACCACGGTCTTCTCGCCAAGCGCCTCCTGCATCTCGGCCATTTTGGCCTGCATCTCCTGCGCCTTCTTCATCATCCCGGCCATATCGCCGAGACCGCCCAGACCTTTCAGCATAAATGCCTCCCATCACGGTGCCCTCCCATTAGGCCGAGCGTGCGGGCAAGGACAAGGCCCGCTCAGGCAAAGGGGTCGACGGGAGACCAATCCTCATCCTCGCTGCCGTCCTCGGCATCAGGCGGAAGCTCTGCGGGCTCGTCGGCTTGGACCGGTGGCGGCAACAGGCGGAGCTGGTCTTCGCCGACGCCCGGAAAGGCCGCCATCGCGGCCTGCACTATGGGGTGGCGCATCGCGGCGCCGAGCGCGTCCTGACGCTCCGCCGCCCGCGTCTCCGAAATCGTCGGCGCGCCAGGCCCCGCGACAACAGAGACGCCCCACCGCACGCCGGTCCAGGCCTTGAGGCGCGCGCTCAGCTGCGCTGCCAGCTCGGGCGACGCCACATCGGCCATCGCGAACTCGATCCGGCCAGGCGCGTATTTGACGAGGCGAAGACCCGCCTCGACATCGACCAGAAGCTTGATGTCGCGCTTTTCGCGGATCAACGCAACGACCTGGTCGAAGGTCTCAAAGGCCGCTTCGGGGGGACGAGCCGGGGCGGGCTCCGACACTGCAGCGAGGTGCGGGACACCCCCACCCTCCGCCTGGGGTCGGCCGCGGCCCTCTGGCCAAGGTCCCCTCTGGCCGTCGGCGCCCGCGCCGCCCCCGGCAGGGGGGCCATGTCCTGCGCCGGGAACGGGTGGTGCCGCCTTCAGCTTGGCCACCAAATCGCCCGGCGTCGGCATGTCGGCCACATGGGTCAAGCGGATGATCGCCATCTCCGCCGCCATCATGGCGTTCGGCGCAAGCGGCACCTCCTCAATCGCTTTGAGCAGCATTTGCCAGGCCCGCGTCAGAACCGGCATCTCGAGCCGGGTCGCCAGATCGAGCCCTCGCGCCCGCTCATCCGCCCCGATGGTCGGGTCCTCCGCCGCGTCAGCCGAGATCTTAACGACCGAGAGCCAATGCGTCACTTCCGCCAGATCGCGGAGCACCACGGCCGGATCGGCCCCATCGGCATATTGCCCGGCAAGCTCTGCCAGCGCGCCCGATGCATCCCCCGCCATCACGAGGCCGAACAGGTCGAGCACCCGCCCGCGGTCGGCCATGCCGAGCATCGCGCGGACGGCCTCCACTGAGGCGTCGCCCTGGGCCAACGCCTGGTCGACAAGCGAAAGCGCATCGCGCATCGAGCCTTCGGAGGCGCGCGTGATCAGACCAAGCGCCTCATCGCCAACCTCCGCCCCCTCCGCCGCCGCCAAGGCGCGCAGGTGGTCGAGCATCACCTCAGGCTCGATCCGGCGCAAATCGAAGCGCTGGCAGCGCGACAGGACAGTGACCGGCACCTTCCGGATCTCGGTCGTAGCGAAAATGAACTTAACGTGGTCCGGCGGCTCCTCGAGGGTCTTCAGAAGCGCGTTGAACGCGCTCACCGAGAGCATGTGGACCTCGTCGATGATGTAGACCTTGAACCGGGCCGAGGCTGCGCGGTAGCGCACGCCATCGATGATCTCACGGATGTCCGCAACGCCTGTCCGGCTCGCAGCGTCCATCTCGAGAACGTCGACATTGCGCCCCTCGGCGATCGTCAGGCAGGGATCGCACCGGCCGCAGGGGGCGATCGTCGGGCCGCCTGTCCCGTCCGGTCCAACGCAGTTGAGGCCCTTGGCTATGATCCGCGCCGTTGTGGTCTTGCCGACGCCGCGAACGCCCGTCAGGACAAAGGCATGCGCGATGCGCCCGCCTTTGAACGCGTTCTCAAGCGTCCGCACCATGACCTCCTGGCCTTTGAGATCGGCGAATGTCTGGGGACGGTATTTGCGGGCGAGAACGCGGTAGGGCTCGGACATCCTCTTCTGCTAGCGCGATTCGGCGGAGGCACGCGAGGGGCTTCGCGCCACGCGAGACATGGGCTATGCCGTGGCGGAGAGGAGAGCGTTGGTGTTGACATTCTATCGCTACGAGCATGCGGACGACAGTCGCGCCTCCGCACGGTTCAACGGTCCGGGCATCGAGGTTTCGGGGGACAGCGGCGATGCGCTCGCCGGGTCGCCGCTTGCCGATGGGTTTTGGAATGGCATTGCGGAGGTTCACGTGGGTGCGGAGACACTCCGGCTCGCCAAGGTCGTTCAATGGGGCGCGGATCACTACGCGGATGTCGACGGGCGGGATCTGACCAGCGTCGCGTTCGGGCCGACCCTTGAGCGGGCCCTCTCCGTGGCTGCGTTTGGCCGGGATGCCGGGTATTCCGGCGGGATCGGCTCAGGCATGCGGGTGGCGGCGCGCGGCGGCGACGTTCTGGTTGAGAACATCGGCGTCGGCGAGGCGCTCCCGTCGCTCGACGGCCCTGATGTCCAGGTGATCTGGCACGGGGTCCGGCGCGTCCAGGCGCTCGGCCCCCTCGCCCCGGTTCGGATCGTGCCCTTCGGCTTCGGCGCGTGGCCGGTTCGCCCGCTGATCCTCGGACCGGCGCAGCGTCTGGTGATCGACGACTGGTCGATCGAGGCGCAATTCGGCAGCCGCTACGGCGTCGGCGAGGCGATCGGACAGGCGGGCTGGGGACGCGCCCATGTCGCAGAAGATATGGGCGCCGTGACCTACCATCTGATCGCCCTCAATCGGCCTGCTGCAATCATGGTGGAAGGGGCCCCTTGCCTGAGCTTCTCGCCCTCAGAACGTGAGCTTGCACTGTTGGAGCCGAGCCTCCGCGCCAGTTTCGACGCGGCGGACGTGCCGAAGCACACCAATCCGTTGCCCGTTCTCGGAGGTCGAGACGTCCGAAGGATTGTCGATCGGTGGTAGGGTGAGAGGCTGACCGCGACCCAAGCGGGACCCGTTACGGCTGCTTCCTTCCGGATCTGACCGGGTTGGCGGGGCGCCTACCCGCGCCAACCTCTCACGTGATCAAATAGATGCACTCCGCGGCCTCCGCAAGGGTGCTCTGGCGGGCTGGGCCCCGATCCGCTAACCCGACCGAACGCCGTCCGCGAGCCGAGGTTTCATGCTCCACCGTCCCCCAATCCTGTTCACCGAGGCCGAAATCGACCGGGCTGCGGCCTTGCGCACACCGGACCATCAGGCGCGTCTGACCGCCGATCCGGCCGCTCGAACGTTGCCCATTTGGCGTGGCAAGCCTGCGCTCACCGAGGGCGAGACGCTGTCGCTTGCCTGGCTCCCCCTCGACGCGCCGGTGCTGTCCGAGGCGGTGGAGCCGCCCATCTTCCTCGGCCTTCGGGCCGGGGCGCCCTGTTTTGCGACCGATGTTTCGAAGTGGGAGGATCCGACCGCGGACACCGAGGCGCTCACCCGGTTCCTCGACGCCAGCGGCAACCGCCATCCGAGTTTTGCGCCCGGGACAGCGTTCCGCGACCTTCGGGCCTCGATGCCGCAGCTCGCGTCCTCCGCCGCGGGAGACGCGGCCACTGCGCGCGGACTGACCGGGTGGCACGCCACGCACCGGTTTTGCGCCCGCTGCGGGGCACCGTCATCCCCCGACCTCGCGGGGTGGCGGCGGAGGTGCGACACCTGCGGCGCCAGCCACTTTCCCCGCACGGACCCAGTGGTGATCATGCTGATCACCTCGGGCAATGACGTCCTCCTCGGCCGCTCACCGGGCTGGCCCGAGGGGATGTACTCCCTCCTCGCGGGTTTTATGGAGCCGGGGGAGACGATCGAGGCGGCCGTCCGGCGCGAAGTGGTCGAGGAGACCGGGATCGCCGTCGGCCCGGTCACGTATCTGGCCAGCCAACCCTGGCCCTTCCCGGCCTCCCTGATGATTGGCTGCGCGGGAGAGGCGCTCGACCGCGAGATCACGCTCGACCCCGAAGAGCTCGAGGATGCACTCTGGGCGAGCCGTGAGCGCGTTCTGGCGGCCCTCGACGGCTCCGACCCGACGCTCCGCCCGGCCCGGCAAGGGGCAATCGCGCGCGCCCTCCTTGAGGGGTGGCTCGCCGACAGCCTGGCGTTTCCGGCCTGATCAGTGCCCGGCGCGGAGCGGCGACGCCGGATAGACCCCGATGATGGTGAGCTCCGAGGTGAAGTAATCGAGCTCCTCCAGCGCGCGCGCAACGGCGGGATCGTCGGGATGCCCTTCGATCTCGGCCAGGAACTGCGTGGCGGTGAAGGAGCCGTTCAACATGTAGCTCTCGAGCTTCACCATGTTGACGCCATTGGTCGCGAACCCGCCCATCGCTTTGTAGAGCGCAGCCGGGATGTTGCGCACCTGAAAGAGAAACGCCGTCATCATCTGCGTGTCAGCCTGCCGCGCACCGGCCTCGGGCGACATCACGACAAATCGCGTGCGGTTCGTGTGGTTGTCCTCAATCCCCTCGGCGAGCACATCGAGCCCGTAGATCTCAGATGCCAGCGGCGAGGCGAGTGCGGCGAGACCTGGGTCGCCACGCTCGAGCACCAGCCGGGCGGAACCGGCCGTATCGGTGCCGGTGATCCGCGCAATCCCGCGCTCGCGCAAAAATGATCTGCATTGGCCGAGGAGAACAGGATGCGACACGGCTTCGCGCACCGCATCGATGCCGGCTCCCGGCACGCCGAGCAAGTTGATCCGCACCCGGACGAAATGCTCGGCGATGATGTTAAGGCCCGACTCCGGCAGCAGCTGGTGCACATCCGCCACCCGACCGTAGGTGGAGTTCTCGATGGCGAGCATCGCGCGCTCCGCCCGGCCCTCGCGGACCAAGTCAATCGCCCCCTCGAACGTCGCTGCGGGCACCGGCTCGAACTCCGGGCAAGCCTCGAGGCAGGCCTGGTGCGAATAGGCTCCAAGCTCCCCCTGAAATGATATCCTCGCCCCCACAGATCCCTCCAATGCAAGCTTTTGGTCGCGGGTTCTACACCTTGCACGCGGCGGTTGGAAGCGAGTAGAACAATTCCAAACAGGCGATCGCGGTCGTCACACCGAACGGGAGCGTTCCTTCATGGATACGATGGAAATAACCAAGATTTTCGGTAGTCTCTGCGGATCCCTTCTTATTTTCTTGCTGATCTCGACAGCCTCTGACGCAATCTACAGCGGGGGTCACGGTCACCACGAGGCGGCGTACGTTATCGAGGTGCCGGAGTCCGCAGTGGCCGAGGTCGAAGAGGCCGATGAGCCCGAGGTCGACTTCGAGACGCTGTTGGCAAGCGCCGACATCTCGGCCGGCGAACGCACCTTCCGCGCCTGCGCTGCTTGTCACAAGTTGGAGGACGGGGCGAACGGCGTGGGCCCGCACCTCTACGGCATCGTCGGGCGCAACATCTCGGCCGTCGACGGATTTGCGTATTCGGGGGCTCTGGTGGCGCAAGCCGAGGTTTGGACCGCTGAGAACCTGAGCGCCTTTCTCGAGGCGCCGTCGGATTGGGCACCTGGAACAAAGATGTCCTATCGAGGTCTGCGCGAGGCTGAAGACCGGGCGAATCTGATCTCCTATCTCGACAGCATCGACGATTGATGGAACACGCGCTTTACGCGCGCGCAATCCGGCTTAGTCTCCCAGAAAGACCCAATGCGGGAGGCAATCATGGACAGATTGAAGACCATCATAGCGGCAACGATCCTGACCACGGCACCCGGCACCGGCGTGCTGGCGGACAGTCACGGCGCAATCGTGTCGCACGGCATTTCCTCTTTCGGGGAGCTCAAGTATGGTGCCGGCTTCGAGCATCTTGAGTACGTAAATCCCGATGCGCCCAAGGGTGGCGTCTTCTCAACCTGGGGGTTCGGCACGTTCGACAACCTCAACCCGTTCATCCTGAAGGGCAACGCCCCCCGCGAGGCTGCGTATCCGTTTGAAAGCCTGATGGTCGGTACGGCCGATGAGCCGGATTCGATGTACGGTCTCATCGCAGAGAGCATCGAGTATCCGGAGGATCGCCAATGGGCAATCTTCACCCTCCGCGAGGGGGCAGCCTTCGCCGATGGGTCTCCGATCACCGCGGATGACGTGGTCTTCTCCTATGAGATCCTTCTTGCCGAGGGATTGCCGAGCTATCAGGTCACCTTCCAGGACTTCGAAACGGTCGAAGCGCTTGATCCTCGCCGCGTCCGCTTCATGTTCCGTCACGGTGCGGCAACGCGCGAGCTCCCGATGACGGCGGCCGGCATTCCAGTCCTCTCCCGCGCCTATTGGGAGGGTCGGGATTTTGCGGAAACAACGCTCGAGCCGCCCCTTGGCAGCGGCCCGTACCGGATCAAAGATTTCGACATCGGGCGCTCCATCACGCTGGAGCGCAATCCGGACTATTGGGGCCGCGACCTCCCCCTCAGCATCGGTCGGCACAACTACGATGAGATCCGCGTGGAGTACTTTGCCGACTACACCGTTGCCTTCGAGGGCTTCAAAGGCGGCGCCTACTCGTTCCGTGAGGAGTTTTTGTCGAAGCTCTGGGCGACGGGATACGACTTTCCGGCCATCGACCGCGGTTGGGTCGTCAAGGACGTCATTCCGGACGGCCGTATCGCTGGCGCTCAAGGATGGTTTTTCAATCTTCGACGCGACAAGTTCGCCGATCCGCGCGTCCGCGAGGCCCTGGGCATGATGTTCAACTTTGAATGGTCGAACGAGACGCTGTTTTATGGGCTCTACAGCCGAACGGACAGTTTTTGGGAGAACTCGGATCTTCAGGCGGAAGGCCTGCCGACGGACGCCGAGATGGCCCTCCTCGAACCCCTCCGTGCGGACCTCCCGGAGAGCGTGTTCACGGACGAGGCGTTCACCCCCCGCCCCTCAAGCACGCGTCAGGTGGACCGCGGGGCGCGCCGCGAGGCCAGTCGGCTGCTCGACGAGGCCGGGTGGACGATCGGAGACGACGGCCTCAGGCGCAACGCAGCCGGCGAGGTGCTGCGGGTCGAGATCATGAACGACGGCCCGAGCTTCCGTCGCATCATAGATCCGTTCGTCGAGAACCTCCGCGACATTGGTGTCGATGCGGTCCACGACTTTGTCGACAACGCGCAATCGGCGGAACGTGAGAAGACGTTCGACTTCGACATCGTCACCCGACGCTATGTGATGGCGCTGACCCCCGGCGATGAGCTGCGACGGTTCTTCGGATCCGAGAGCGCCAATCGTGAGGCCTCCGCCAACATCATGGGTCTCTCCAACCCTGCGGTCGATAGCCTGATCCGCTCGGTGGAGGAGGCCGAGACGCGGGACGAGCTCTCGGTGGCGGTCAAGGCGCTCGATCGCGTGCTCCGCGCGACACATGTCTGGGTGCCGCAATGGTACAAGGCGGAGCACAACGTCCACTACATCGACATTTATCGATACCCAGAAAACATGGCGCCTTATGCCATGGGCGAGCTCGATGTCTGGTGGGTCGACGCAGACCGCGCGGCTGAACTCGAAGCGGCAGGGGCGTTCTGACTGCCGTATGGGGGCCTACATCACCAAACGCCTGGCGCTGATCGTCCCCACGATCTTCGGCATCCTGCTCATCAACTTCATCCTGATCCAGTTCGTGCCAGGCGGCCCGGTCGAACAGATCCTGGCCCAGCTCGACGATGAGAGCGCATCGTCGACGGACCGGATTTCCGGCGGTGGCGATGCCGGCTCCGGCGGCGGCTACACGGGCGGTCAGGGCCTGCCCGAGGACTTCATCGCCGATCTCGAGGCACAGTTCGGCTTTGACAAACCTGCCTGGCAGCGCTTTGCCATCATGGTTTGGGACTATGCGCGCCTGGACTTCGGTGAAAGCTACTTCCGCTCGGTCTCCGTCCTCGACCTCATTCTCGAGAAGATGCCGGTGTCGATCACCCTTGGGCTCTGGTCGACGCTTGCGGCCTATCTGATCTCGATCCCGCTTGGCATCCGAAAAGCGGTCCAAGACGGCGCGCCCTTCGACACCTGGACCTCAGGCATCATCATCGTCGCCTACGCGATCCCATCATTCTTGTTCGCAATCCTCCTGATTGTCCTCTTCGCGGGCGGCTCGTACTTTCAACTCTTCCCGCTCCGCGGCCTTTCCTCGCCGGACGCGGACACGTACAGCTTTGCAGGCCAAGTGCTCGACTATTTCTGGCACATTGCCCTGCCCGTGCTCGCCACGACGATCGGCAGCTTTGCGACGCTGACGCTCCTCACCAAGAACTCCTTTCTCGACGAGATCAGGAAGCAATATGTGATGACGGCCCGCGCCAAGGGTGTCAGCGAAGCCGGTGTCCTTTATGCGCATGTGTTCCGGAATGCGATGCTGATCGTGGTGGCCGGCGCACCTGGGGCGCTGATCTCGGTCCTCTTTACGTCGTCGCTGATCATAGAAGTGATCTTCTCGCTCGACGGGCTCGGTCGGCTGACGTTCGACGCCGTGGTCAGCCGGGACTACCCGGTGTTTTTCGGCACGCTCTTTGTCTTCAGTTTGATCGGCCTCTTCATGAACCTCGTGACCGACCTGATGTATGTCCTGATCGACCCCCGTATCGATTTCGAAACGCGCGAGACTTGATGGCCGACGCGCTCGCCCAACGTCGCATCGCGAACTTCCGCGCCAACCGCCGCGCGGTCTGGTCGCTGTGGATCTTTCTCGTCCTCTTTGTCCTCTCGCTGCTGGCGGAGTTCATCGCGAATGAGAAACCGATCCTCGTCTCGTTCAGGGGCGAGTACCGGATGCCGATCTTCAGCTTCTACTCCGAGGCCGATTACGGGGGGGAGTTCCGGGCCGAGGCCGACTACACCGACCCCGTCGTCACTTGCCTGATCGCCACGGGGGGCGTCGCAGATCCCTGTTTCGATGACCCCGAAGGCGTGACCGCCGCTGTCGAGGCCGGCGCTTTCTCCGAGGACAGGTTTGAGCGCGGCTGGGCGATTTGGCCACTGATTCCGTTTCACTTCCGCACATCGGATCGAAACCTCGGCGGGCCTGCCCCATCGCCCCCCGACGCGCGCCACTGGCTCGGCACCGACGATCAGGCGCGCGACGTGGCGGCGCGCGTCCTATACGGCTTCAGGATATCGGTGTTCTTCGCACTGATCGTCACTGGCGCCTCCGCCGTTGTGGGCATCGCAGCGGGTGCTGTGCAGGGCTATTTCGGCGGCGTGACCGATTTGGTCTTCCAACGTGTGATCGAGATCTGGCAGGCGATCCCATCGCTCTACGTGATCATCATCGTGGCCGCGATCATCCCGATGACCTTCTCGATCCTGACGTTCCTGCTGATCCTTTTCTCCTGGACCGCGCTCGTCGGCGTCGTTCGGGCGGAATTTCTCCGCGGGCGAAATTTCGAATATGTCCGCGCGGCGCGGGCGCTCGGCGTCTCAGACGGTCGCATCATGTTCCGCCATGTCCTGCCCAACGCGGCCGTCGCAACGCTGACCTTCATGCCATTCCTGATCACCGCCTCGATTTCGAGCCTCGCGACCCTCGATTTCCTCGGCTTCGGGCTGCCGCCCTCCTACCCCTCGCTCGGTGAGCTTGCGCTCCAGGGCAAGAACAACATCACCTCGCCTTGGCTTGGCCTCACAGCCTTCTTCACCTTTGCCGTTATGCTCTCCCTCCTCGTCTTCATCTTTGAGGGGATCCGGGACGCCTTCGACCCAAGAAAGACCTTTCAATGAGCCTTCTTGAGGTCCGCAATCTCTCCGTGAGCTTCCACCAGGGCGGC
This sequence comes from Pseudomonadota bacterium, assembly GCA_039193505.1. Classification (GTDB taxonomy): domain Bacteria; phylum Pseudomonadota; class Alphaproteobacteria; order Rhodobacterales; family Rhodobacteraceae; genus Algicella. The sequence goes on from JBCCWM010000002.1 coordinate 12,959, forward strand.
AGCGACGTCGACGCGGTGAAGCGCGTCAGCTTCACCCTCAACCCCGGTGAGACGCTGGCGCTCGTGGGCGAGTCGGGCTCCGGCAAGTCACTGACGGCCCTCTCGACGGTGCGGCTGACGCCCGATGCGGCGCGGTTGAGCGGCAGTGTCCGCCTCGACGGGACGGATATCAGCGCGGCGGACGAGACGGCGCTCCGCCGGATCCGCGGCAATGATGTGAGCTTCATCTTCCAAGAGCCGATGACCTCGCTCAACCCGCTGCAGACCGTAGAGAAGCAGGTGGGCGAGACGCTGTCCCTTCACCAAGGGCTCGGCGCAGCGGCGGCACGCGCGCGCACGCTCGACCTCCTTGAGAAAGTGGGGATCCGCGACGCAGAGGCGCGGCTTGCGGCCTACCCGCACCAGCTCTCCGGCGGGCAGCGGCAGCGTGTCATGATCGCGATGGCGCTCGCCAACAATCCCAAGCTCCTTGTCGCGGATGAGCCGACGACGGCGCTCGACGTGACGATTGAGGCTCAGATCCTCGAGCTTCTGGCGGATTTGAAGCGGGATCGGGGCATGGCGATGCTCTTTATCACGCACGATCTCGGGATCGTCCGAAAGATCGCCGACCGGGTCTGCGTGATGCAGGCCGGCGAAATCGTGGAGGCGGGCGAGACCGCGCGGATTTTCGACGCGCCACATCATCCCTACACCAAAATGCTGCTCGCGGCCGAGCCCAAGGGCCGGCCGACGCCGGTTGCGGGCACCTCGGAGGAGGTTGTCGCGACCGACGGCCTCCGCGTTTGGTTCCCGATCAAGCGCGGCCTCATGCGCCGCACGGTTGGCCACATCAAGGCGGTGAACGACGCAACGCTCAGCATCCGCGCGGGCGAGACCGTGGGCATCGTGGGCGAGTCGGGCTCCGGAAAGACAACGCTGGCGCTCGCGCTCCTCCGCCTCCTTTCCTCTGAGGGTCCAATCCGGTTTCAGGGTCAGGACATCCAGGGCTGGCGGCACAAGGCGCTCCGCCCGCTGCGGGCCGAGATGCAAGTGGTCTTCCAGGACCCGTTCGGCTCCCTTTCGCCGAGGATGACCGTCGGTGCGATTGTTGCCGAAGGACTGACAGTGCATGGCCACGACGCGCCCGGCGCCCGCGTCGCCGAGGCGCTCCGCGAAGTGGGTCTCGACCCCGAGATGGCATCCCGCTATCCGCACGAGTTTTCCGGCGGGCAGCGGCAGCGGATCGCGATTGCCCGCGCGATGGTCTTGAAGCCTCGGCTCCTCGTCCTTGATGAGCCGACCTCCGCCCTCGACATGACGGTCCAGGGTCAGATCGTCGACCTCCTCCGCGGACTGCAGGATTGCCACGGGCTCGCGTTTCTCTTTATCAGCCACGATCTCCGTGTGATCCGCGCGCTCTCGCACCGCATCCTCGTGATGCGTGACGGCGATGTGGTGGAGGCCGGTCCCGCGGAACAGATCTTCGAGGCGCCCGAGACCGACTACACCCGCCGTCTCCTCGCCGCCGCGCTTGAGAAACGCGCATCCTGACGTCCTAAGCCGCCGCTCTATGTCTTGCACTACGAAGTGTGTGAGAACATAATAGGAACATTTATGGCTGTTCTGACCCGCACCGCTCGCCGCGATCCGCGCCCGGAGCTTCGCCTCTCGGCGGAGGTCGCGCTGGTGCGCGGACGCGCGCACGAGATTGCGGGACCGGCGCGCCACGTCTTTGCGCTGGCGCTCGCGCGGGGGATCGCTGGCCCGATCCTCTGGATCCGGCCGCATGGCGCAGACGGAGAGATCTGCGGCGACGGCCTCGCCCGTTGGTTGGAGCCCGGCCGGATCGTCTTTGCGACCGCCAGCCGGGCAGCCGACATCCTCTGGTCCGTGGAGGAGGCGCTCGCCTCAGGTGCCGTGCCGCTGATCCTGGCCGAAATGGCCGAGCCACCACCGCTCACCCCCGTCCGTCGCCTCCACCTCGCGGCGGAACGGGCGCCAGCGCTGCCCACAGCCCTCCTCCTGACACCGGGCGATGGAGGCGCACAGGGGATCGAGAGCCGCTGGCACGCGCGCCCCGCCCCCGGCTGGGCGCTGGACGGCCGCGCCGCCTGGCACCTCCGCCGCACCCGCGCCCGCATGGCGCCCGAGGCCGCCTGGCGGATGGAGGAAACAGACAAAGGCCTCCGTCTCACACCCGAGCGCCTCGCCGCGAGCGCCTGATCTGTCGAACCTTCGGGCCAGCGCACAAGAACCGGGCTCCACACCTCAAACCTGACCCAAGCCGCTCGCTTCACAGAACGACAGGGACGCCCCAGCACCGCCAACAATGACCAGCGTGGCCGTCCGCATCAACGCGTCAAGATCACGACGAAAAGGGCGGCACCGCGCGAGAGTATCAACCGGGCGGCCATCTTCCGTCTCTCCATGCCTCTCGTTCTTGCCGACCCTTCTCTCAGGCCTGATCCCGGTCGACAGCCCCGCCTCGCCAAAGGACGCGCACCACATACGCTCTCGATTGCCCCCCGCCGAGAGGGCGCACGTCGCGAGGTTTGCAAAGCACCACCTCCGCGGAGAGCCCTCATCCCGCGCGTCGCTACACGCAAACGCGCAGCCAGCGCCCCGGCCGACACCCCGTTCGGCGGCCGGTGCTCGACGCGCTTGAGGGTCTCGCGCAGGACGCCCGCGAAACCCTCCTGTTTCGGCCTAGAGACCCACGCCACGGTCGATCAGCACCCACACCTCCCGACACTTGGAGATGCGGGTGGCGAGGGCGGTTACTCGAGCTCTTCGAGTTCGGTGATGAGATCGCCGATGACGCTGAGGCCCTTGTCCCAGAAGCGGGGGTCGGAGGCGTCGAGGCCGAATGGAGCGAGGAGCGCCTTGTGGTGTTTCGATCCGCCAGCCGACAGCATCTCGAAATACTTCGACTGAAAGTCCGGCGCCCCCTCCTCGTAGACGGCATAGAGCGCGTTCACGAGGCCGTCGCCGAACGCGTAGGCGTAGACGTAGAATGGCGCGTGAATAAAGTGAGGGATGTAGGACCAGAAGGTCTCGTAACCCTCCATGAACTCAAATGTCGGGCCGAGGCTCTCGCGGCTGACCTCCATCCAGATTGCGTTGAGCTGGTCGGGTGTCAGTTCACCCTCGCGCCGCGCGGCGTGAACCTTGCACTCGAAGTCGTAGAACGAGATCTGGCGCACCACCGTCGCGATCATGTCCTCGACCTTCGATGCCAGAAGCGCCTTCCTGGCTCCGGGATCTGTCGTGCCGGCGAGCAGCCTTTTGAAGGTGAGCATCTCACCGAAGACCGATGCCGTCTCGGCGAGGGTGAGCGGCGTGCGCGCCAGAAGCTCCCCCTGCTCGGCCGCGAGCACCTGGTGGACGCCGTGGCCGAGTTCGTGGGCCAGTGTCATCACATCCCGCTGTTTGCCGAGATAATTGAGGAGGAGGTAGGGATGCGCGTCCGTCGCAGTCGGATGGGCAAAGGCGCCCGGCGATTTGCCCGGCGTCGCGCCGGCATCGATCCAACCGCGTTCAAAGAACGGAGTGCCAAGCCGCGCCATCAGCGGATCGAACTCGCCATAGGCATCGAGGACGATGTCGCGCGCCTCCGCCCAGGGGACAATTCGCTTGTCTTCCGTGGGCAGCGGCGCGGACCGGTCCCACACCTCAAGCCGCTCGAGCCCCAGCCAGCGGGCCTTCAGCGCATAATAGCGGTGCGACAGGTCTGGATAGGCCTCGACAACGGCAGTGCGGAGCGCCTCCACCACCTCCGGCTCGACCTGGTTGGCCAGGTGGCGCCCCGTCTGGGGCGTCGGCATGCCGCGCCAACGGTCGGTGATTTCCTTGTCCTTGGCAAGCGTGTTGGTGATCCGCGCGAAGAGCGGTTGGCGGGCGCTCAGGACCTTGGCAACCGCACGCGCCGCGGTCTCGCGCATTGGGCGCTCATGTTCGGTCAGAAGGTTCAGCGTCGCCTCGAGACCCAGCGTCTTGTCGCCCACCTCGAAGGTGAGCCCGGCCATCGTCTCATCGAAGAGCGTCATCCACGCCCCCCGGATGACGCTCTGGTCGTGGAGAAGGCGCTCCAGCTCGTCGGAGAGCTGGAACGGCTTCATCGCCCGGATCCGCTCGAAGAGCGGGCGGTAGCGGGCGAGCGCCGTGTCCTCCTTGAGCCAGGCCTCGAGCACGTCATCGGGGATCCGATTGATCTCGAGATCGAAGAACACGAGCTCGGAGGAGAGGTCGGTCAGCTTTGCCTGAATGTCCGTGTAGAACTTCCCGCGCTCCGGATCGGAGGTGTTCTGGGCATAGAGAAGATCGGCGTAGCTCATCACCCGCGTCTCGACGCGCGTGCGGGCCTCGAGCTCCGCCAAAGCCTGGACCATCTCGGCCGCGCTCAGCTCACTCAGGCGTCCGCGGTAAGCTGCGGCAAACCGCTCCGCCTCAGTCCCGAGCCGCGCGAGATCGGCTTCGAGCTTCGGATCGTCGGGGCTGTCGTAGAGGTCCGTCAAATCCCAGACGGGCAGCACACCGAGGTCGGTGCCCGCGCCGTCCCGGTGGTCGCGGGGGATCGGATGGGTCATGAATGTCTCCGTCAGAGCTCGATCGGCGCGTTGGTGTCGGGGTCGATTTGCACGGGAGGCGCGCTCTCCTTGCGTCGGATGATGATGTCGCCGTTGGGCAGGATCTCGGGCATTTCGTAGTAGGCAATCCCGCCAAGGCTGCTCAAGAGCTCCGTCAGCGCGGGCACGATGCCCTCCATCATCGCCTCGAACTCGGGTCCGAGCTCGTTCATGAAGCGCTCGATCTCGGGTGTGATCTCGTCGACGAGACCCTGCATCATTTGATCGGCCCATTGCTCCAGGAAAGTGCGGGGCGGCTCATCCTGGGCAATGGCGGGCGTCGCGATAAGGAGGGCGGCGGCGAGGAGTGTGTGTCTCATGGCTCTCATATGTGCATCTCCGGCCTTGTTGTCACGCCTCGACGCCGCGTTCCGCCTGGATCTCATCCCAGGCGTCGTTGATTGCGGTCAGGCGTTTGGTGGCAAGCTTGACGGCCTCTTCAGGCAGGCCGCGGGCGATCATCACATCGGGATGGGTCTCGCGGATCAATGTGCGCCAGCGCGCCCTGATCTCGTCGAGGGACGCGCCGGCCTCGACGCCAAGCACGGTATACGGATCCGGCGCGCAATCGGTCACGTGGCGAGCGCGGATCGCCCGAAAGCGGAGATCGGGCACCCCGAGCTCCTCAGCCACCCGGGCCAGAAAGTCGTTCTCGGCCTCGTGATAAAAGCCATCCGCGAGAGAGATGTGGAACAGCCCCTCGAGCAGGTTCTCGAGGACCTCGTCCTCTCCCGCAAACATCCGCCCGATCCGCCGAGCATAGGCCTCGTACCCTGCGATGTCCTGGCGCGCGAGATTGAACACCCGCGCGGCGTTCTCCTCCTCCTCCGGCGCGATGTGGAACACTTCGCGGAAGGCGGCGACCTCCGCCCGGGTGACATGACCATCGGCCTTCGCCATCTTGGCGCCGAGTGAGATCACCGCGATTGCAAACGCGACCGAGCGCTCGGGCGGCGCGGTCAGCCTGTCGAAGATCATCGACAGGCTCTCACCGGCGCGGAGCGCCTTCAGGGCTTCGGCAATGCGGGTCCAGATCGACATGTGCAAGATCTAGCAGCTTTGGTCCCGAAGGTCAGGTCATGCCCCTCAGGCGAGGGGATCGTGGGCCATCATCCACCCTTCGGTCCACTGGGGCCGCGCTGTCGGCAGGTGCTGGGCCAAAAGCTCCACGTTCCGGGCATTGACGTCCTCGGGCTCCGATTTCGCCACCCAGCCCGAGGGACGCGTGGAGCTGCGTGCCGTTCATGTGTGTCTTGTTGTGCAGTATCTCGTGGATCACGAGCCGTGCCACCTGAGCGGGCGGCTGCAGACGAGAGCTCTGCGTGGCAACACGGAGATAGACCTCCGAGCCCGTCTTGCCCTCGGCCCAGCCCGTGTAGCCCGCGGCATCGCGAGGCACCGCGCCCCTCGGCTTGAAGGCCTTCGTCACCACCGCCTCGTCCTCCGACGGCATCACGTAGACCAACAGGTCATGCGGCCCGAGGCTCACATGCGTCATGCTCGAATGCACGCCGAGATGCGTGAGGCCCCGCGCCCGCTTTACCGCCGGCGATAGCCCGGCCCAGACCGCATCGACCAACCCCTGCCAGTCATAGCGCGCCTTGTGCGGGTTCCCGAGCACCACATTCATCTTCGACATCGCACGATCCCCTCTCCCGTCTGCTCTTCTTCTCTACAGAAGAGGGCACGTGGGACTGTTGCGATCCGCACGCCATTGCGGCGCGGCCGCGCCGCTCTTAGACCGATCCGTAGACTGAGCGAGAGGGGCCGGGCATGAGCGCATGGGATTTCTGGATCGACCGTGGCGGCACGTTCACCGACATCGTGGCCCGCGATCCGGAGGGTCGGCTCCACACCGCCAAGCTCCTCTCAGAGAACCCCGAGCAGTACAGGGATGCAGCCCTCGCCGGCATCCGACGCTTCTTGAACCTTGGTCCCGACACGCCGATCCCGACCGACCGCCTCCGCTCTCTCAAAATGGGCACGACGGTCGCCACGAACGCGCTGCTCGAGCGGAAGGGCGTGCCGGTCGTGCTGGTCACGACGCGCGGCCTCGGTGACCAGCTGCGGCTCGGCTATCAGCACCGCCCGCGCCTTTTCGACCGCCACATTGTGCTTCCCGAAATGCTCTACGCACAGGTGATCGAGGCGGAGGAGCGGGTGCGCGCCGACGGGACAGTCGAAATCGCGCTCGATCAGGCCGCCCTCGAGACCGACCTCGAAGCGGCGCGCGCGGCGGGCATCGATGCCGCCGCAATTGTCTTTGTCCACGGCTATCGCCATCCGGCGCACGAAGCGGCGGCGGCCGCGCTCGCCCGTCGAATGGGCTTTGCGCAGGTGAGCGTCAGTCACGAGGTCTCGCCCCTCATGAAGATGGTGAGCCGCGGCGACACAACGGTGGTCGATGCCTATCTGACCCCGATCCTGCGCGCCTACGTGGATCGGATCGAGGCGGCCTTCGAGGGGGAAGTCGCGGGCAAGGTGATGTTCATGCAGTCCTCGGGCGGGCTGACCGACAGCCGGCTCTTTCAGGGCAAGGATGCCATCCTCTCGGGGCCAGCCGGGGGTGTGGTCGGCGCCGTGCGAACCTCAGCCCTCGCCGGGGAAGAGCGGATCATCGGCTTTGACATGGGCGGCACGTCGACGGATGTCTGCCACTTCGCGGGGGAGTTCGAGCGGGTCTTGAGCTCCGAGGTTGCAGGCGTCCGCATCACCGCGCCGATGATGAACATCCACACCGTCGCAGCGGGTGGCGGCTCCATCCTGTCTTTCCGCGACGGCCGGATGCAGGTCGGACCGGAAAGCGCCGGCGCTGATCCCGGGCCCACGTCCTATGGACGCGGCGGGCCCCTGGCGGTCACCGACGCGAATGTCGTGTTGGGTCGCCTACAGCCTGAGTTTTTTCCCGCGATTTTCGGTCCGGCCGCCGACCAGCCGCTCGACGCCGCTGCGGCGCGCGCAAAGCTGGGGGAGTTGGTCGCCGGCGCCAATCTGACACCGGAGGATGCGGCAGAGGGCTTTCTGCGCATCGCGGTCGAGAACATGGCCAACGCGATCAAGAAGATCAGCGTCGAGCGGGGGCACGACGTCACAGGCTATTGCTTGACGGTGTTTGGCGGTGCCGGGGCGCAGGCGGCCTGCGCCATCGCCGACCGCCTCGGGATGACGCGGTGCCTCATCCACCCGATGGCATCGCTTCTGTCGGCCTATGGCATGGGCCTCGCCGACATCCGCGCAACCCGGAACCACGCGGTCGAGCGCGCGCTCGACGCCGAGGGTCGTCTCGCGGCCGCTGCCCTGCTCGAGCGGCTCGGCGCGGAGGTCACGTCGGAGGTCGAGGCGCAGGGAATTGCGCCCACCCGGATTGCGACAGTCGAGACGATCCACCTCAAAGTGGCCGGCACCGACACGGCCCTCCCCCTCCCCTTTGCGCGAGAAGACGAGCTTCGCGCGGCCTTCGCCACGGCACACCGCGCCCGTTTTGGCTTTGACCCAGGGCCGGTCCCGCTCGTGATCGAGGCGGTGACAGCGGAGGCCATCGGCGAGGCAGCGGACCTCGCCGAGACAGCGGTTGAGACCGCCGAGGTCGCCGAAGACACCCTTGCGGTCGCCCGGGAGGCGCCGGTCTACGTCGACGGCGCCTGGCGCACGTGTCGCTTCGTCCGCCGCTCCGCGATGCGCCCCGGCGCGACGCTGACCGGTCCGGCCGTCCTCGTCGAGGATCACACGGCAATCTTCGTGGCGCCGGGCTGGCAAGCGCGGATCACGGCGCTCGACCATGTTGCGCTCGACCGGGTGGAGGCGCTGCCGAGCCGTGTCGACATCGGAACGGCGGCCGATCCGGTCATGCTCGAGGTCTTCAACAACCTCTACATGTCGATTGCCGAGCAGATGGGCGCCGTCCTCGAAAACACCGCCGCAAGCGTCACCATCAAAGAGCGTCTCGACTTCTCCTGCGCAGTTTTCGACGCCGCAGGCGACCTGATTGCCAACGCGCCGCATATGCCGGTCCACCTCGGCAGCATGGGCGCCAGCGTGAAGGCGGTTCTGACCCAGAACCCGGACATGGCGCCGGGAGATGTCTTTTGTCTCAATGCGCCCTACAATGGTGGGACCCATCTCCCCGACATCACGGTCGTCACTCCGGTCTGGAACGACGCCCGCACGCGCGTCCTCTTTTTCACGGCGGCCCGCGGACACCACACCGATGTCGGGGGCCTCACTCCGGGCTCAATGCCGCCCGACAGTCGCACAATCCACGAAGAGGGCGCCTATATCGACAATTGGACCCTGGTGGAGCGGGGTCGCTTCCGCGAAGCGGAGACCCGCGACCTCTTGACCTCCGCCGAGTACCCAGTCCGCTCCATCGACATCAACATCGCCGATCTGAAAGCCCAGGTCGCCGCGTGCGAGAAGGGCGCGCAGGAGCTGAAGGCGATGGTTGCGCAGTACGGCCTCGATGTCGTCGAGGCCTACATGCTGCACGTTCAGGACAATGCGGAGGCCTCCGTCAGAACCGCATTGAGCAACCTCAACGACGGCGCGTGCGTCTACACAATGGATCCCGACTTTGACGGCGTCCCGCGCGAGATCCATGTTCGTGTGACCGTCGATCGGACGGCGCGGACAGCCACTGTCGACTTCACAGGGACAACGGCCGCGCTGGCGACCAATTACAACGCCCCTGAGCCGGTGACGATGGCGGCGGTCCTCTACGTGTTCCGCCTGCTCGTGGCCGATGACATCCCGATGAACGAAGGGGTGATGAAACCGCTCAACGTGATCCTGCCCAAAGGAACGATGCTCTCGCCCGAGTATCCGGCAGCGATCATCGCCGGCAATGTTGAGACAAGCCAGGCCGTGACCTCCGCCCTCCTCCTCGCGCTTGGCGTCCAGGCGGCGGCTCAGTCGACGATGAACAACACAACCTGGGGCAATGCACGCCACCAGTATTACGAGACGATCTGCGGCGGGTCAGGGGCAGGACGCGACGTCGAGGGGCGCGGGCACCCCGGCACCGCGGGCGTGCACACACACATGACCAACTCCCGTCTCACCGATCCCGAAGTGCTCGAGTGGCGGTTTCCCGTCCTCCTCGAAGAGTTTCGGATCCGCCCAGGCTCGGGCGGCGGAGGTGACTTCGCTGGGGGCGACGGGACGCGGCGGCGAACCCGCTTTCTCGAGGAGATGGAGCTGGCCGTCCTCGGCGGCCACAGGATCGTCCCGCCCCCGGGCCTCGAGGCCGGCGGCACGGGCGCCGTCGGGCGCTCCCGGGTCGTGCGCGCCAATGGAGCGGAGGAGGAACTGCGGTCGGCCGACCGCACGAGCGTCCAACCGGGGGACATCTACTGGCTCGACACGCCCTCCGGCGGTGGTTTCACGCCAAACTCATAAGCCGGGAACCACCGACCTCCTCCGAGCATTCAAGAACCAAGCGGTGGTGCCGCCCAACCTGATGGATGTTGTCCAGCCGGACGGGTGGAGCGAGACCCGACGAGTGCTGCGCGAACCGCCGGGTGGTGCGCGGCCCGATGGCTTGTGCGCGGCCCGACGGATGGTGCGCCGCCCGACGGGTGCTGCGCGGTCCGACGGATGGTGCGCGGCCGGACGGGTGCTGCGCAGCTCGACGGGTGTTGCGCGGCTCGACGGATGATGTCCGGCTCGACGGTTGATTTCCGGCCAGACGGAAACTATGCGGAGCCCGCGTGAAAGAGCCGGCCCTTGGCGCTCCCGCATTCCGGCGGGCGGCGGCTCGGCCGAAAACGGGACTGAAGTGCGATTGCTCTGCGCTCGTTCGCGCGAGATCCTCCGGGCCACCGCGACGCCCGTCAGAAGACGATGATCTTGGCGCCATCTGGCACCCGCGCGTAGAGATCGATCACGTCCTGGTTCAGCATCCGGAAGCAGCCCGAAGAGGCACGGGTGCCGATGCTCAGGGGCGCATTCGTTCCGTGCACTCGGATCAGTGTGTCGCGTTCGCCCTGATGCACATAGAGTGCGCGCGCGCCGAGCGGGTTGCTGGGCCTGCCGGGCATGCCGTTCTCAAACTCTGCGAGGGCGGGCTCGCGCGCGATCATCTCAGGCGGCGGCGTCCACCGGGGCCACGCGGCGCGGCGCGCGATGCGGCCGGCATCCGTCCACCCAAAGCCCTCGCGTCCGATGCCAACGCCGTAGCGCATGGCCCACCCCTCCGTCTCGACGAGATAGAGGTGATAGTTCGACGTATCGATCAGGATCGTGCCCGGCGGCTCCGTGGTCTCGAGGCGCACGCGCTGCCGGCGAAGGCTCGGGTCGTAGCTGAGGATGTCCACTGCCGAGAGCGTTCGCCCCGCGTCCTGGCGCGCGGAGTAGAACTCTGGCAGCGTTGGCTCCGGAGCCGGCGGCGCGGGCTCAACACACCCTGAGAGAGCAAGAATAAGCAAAAGGGCGCACAGACGTCCCATCGGGCACCTCCACCTCTGACGCGAGCAGGCGAACGACCATCGCTGGTCTGGTGCCTCCTGCCCGCATCCGAGTTAACGCCCGGTTGCGCCGATGGGTGAAAGTGTCGTCAGTCCGCCGGAACCACGCCTTGATCGCGCGCCATGGTGGTCATGGCCTTCTGGAGCTTTTCGAACGCGCGAACCTCGATCTGACGGATCCGCTCCCGGCTGACATTGTAGACCTGCGAGAGGTCCTCCAGCGTCATCGGGTTGTCCTTGAGACGCCGCTCGGTCAGCACATGCCGCTCGCGCTCGTTCAGCGTTTCGAGAGCTGCGTCGAGGAGGACGCGGCGGCTGTTGTACTCATCCTGCTCCGCATAGGCCGTGGCCTGATCGGCATCCTCGTCTTCGAGCCAGTCCTGCCACTCCGCCGCACCCTCGCCGTCGGTTTTGATCTGCGCGTTGAGCGAGGCGTCGCCGCCGGAGAGGCGGCGGTTCATCGAGATCACCTCCTCCTCCGTCACGCCGAGATCGTTGGCGATCCGCGCCACGTTTTCAGGCCGGAGATCCCCGTCTTCCAGCGCGCCGATCCGGGTCTTGGCCTTGCGGAGGTTGAAAAAGAGCTTCTTCTGCGCCGCGGTCGTCCCCATTTTCACAAGCGACCAAGAGCGCAGGATGTACTCCTGAATGGATGCGCGGATCCACCACATCGCGTAGGTCGCGAGCCGGAAGCCCTTTTCCGGATCAAAGCGTTTGACCGCCTGCATCAGGCCCACATTGGCCTCCGACACGACCTCCGCCGTTGGCAGGCCGTAGCCGCGATAGCCCATCGCGATTTTTGCCGCGAGGCGGAGATGGGAGGTCACGAGTTGGTGTGCAGCGTCCGTGTCCTGGTGGTCGACCCAGGCCTTGGCCAGCATGTACTCCTCATCGGGGTGGAGCATCGGGAATTTGCGGATCTCCTGCAGATAGCGTGAGAGGCCCTGCTCGGGCGAGGGGGCGGGAAGACCGGTGTAGCTCATAGCCCTATCCTTGCATCAAGGCTGTGGACGTATGGACGGCGGGCCCCCTGATCAAGTCAGCAAGCTCCAGACGATCCCCCAAGATAGGGTGAGAAGTCTAAACAGTTTGTGAACGGAGCGAAAACACTAGCCAAAAAGCCGCCCGTGAAGCGCCAGGAAGTCTTCGGGCGGCGGACGCTCAAACGTGATGTGCTCGGAGGTCACCGGGTGGCGGAACCCCAACCGCTCCGCATGGAGGGCTTGGCGCTCGAACCCTGCCACCGCACCGGCGAGCGCCCCGGGCGCGCGGCGCGCTCGGCCGTAGACGGGATCGCCGATCAGCGGGTGCCCGATATGGCCAAGATGCACGCGGATCTGGTGGGTGCGCCCGGTCTCGAGCTGACATGTCACCTCCGCCGCCGCGCCGTCGTCACGCCGGCCGGCAACTCTGAGATGCGTCACGGCGTGGCGCCCGCCCGCGCGCAGAACGGCCATCCGCTTCCGGTCCTTCGGGTGTCGACCGATCTCAGCGCGGATTGTCAGCCCTGCTTCTCTCACCTCGACAGCCTCAAGGCCCGCGAGACGCCGCGCGGCCGCATCCGGCGCGCCCCAGACCAGCGCCCGGTACTGCCGGTCGATGGAGTGCTCGGCAAAAGCCGCGGCGAGGGACTGATGCGCCTGATCGGTCTTTGCCACCACGAGGAGGCCTGACGTGTCCTTGTCGAGACGGTGGACGATCCCGGGGCGGCGCGCGCCGCCGATGCCCGACAGGCTCGCGCCGCAATGCGCCAGGAGCGCGTTGACGAGCGTCCCCCGCTCCGCCCCGGGTGCGGGGTGCACGACAAGCCCCGCCGGCTTGTTCACGACGATCAGAGCCTCGTCCTCGAACACCACGTCGAGCGGGATCGCCTCCGGCGCAACATCAAGCGCGACCGGGTCTGGCACCTCAAGGGTCAGGACCTCGCCTGGCGCCACGCGCGCCCCGGGGTCGAGCACCGGGTGGCCGGCCCGACGAACGGCGCCAGCGGCGATCAGCGCCTGGAGACGCGACCGACTGAGCGCGGCAGAGGCTGGCAGCGCCCGCGCGAGTGCCTTATCAAGACGCGCGGGCGCATCGCCCGGCAGGGTCACAACGAGCGGAGCGTCCATGACCGAGGGGGATAGCGAACCAGCGCCGCCTGAGCCAGCCCCGCCGGAACCAATCCCGCTGCGCCGCTTGCGCAGGCTTGTGACGGGGCTCCTTTGGACCATGATCCTTGCCAGCGTCACTGTTGCAGCGCTTCTCTCCTGGCGTCTCGCCACATGGTCGCGCGTGACATTCCCCGAGACGGCAGCCATCCCGGCGGACGAGCGAATGATCAGCCTCAGCCTCGGCAATGGCTGGCTCCTCGCCGTCACCGAGGACCCCGAAGGTCGGACCCATGTGCATCGGCTGACCACTGACGGTGGCAAAATCGTGAACACGGTCTCCTTCCCCCGGCCGCCGACGGCACCTGACTGATGCAGGGCATGGAGCTGCCCGATGCGAACCGCCTCCCGGCCAGTGCGTCCTTCGCCTTGTGCTTCGGCGGCGGAAGCCGGATAATCTTTCCATGAAAATCCCCGAGAGCTTTCTGGCGGAACTGAGGTCGCGCCTTTCGTTGGCGGACGTCGCCGGGCGGGTTGTCACGTGGGATCAACGCCGGTCGCAGCCCGCCAAAGGCGACTACTGGGCCCCCTGCCCGTTCCATCATGAGAAAACCGCGTCGTTCCATGTCGTTGATCGCGAGGGCTACTATTATTGCTTCGGCTGCCAGGCCAAGGGCGACGTTCTGTCTTTCGTGCGCGAGACGGAGAACCTCGGCTTCAGAGAGGGGGTCGAGCGGCTGGCCGGTCTCGCAGGCCTCGCCATGCCCGAGGTCGATCCGAGAGCGGCGGCGCAGGCCGAGGCAAACCAGGGGCTCTACGAGCTGAACGACGCCGCAGCCCGGTTCTACCAGCGCCAGCTGAGTGCTGGGCCCGGGCAAGCCGCGCGGGACACGCTGACCGGGCGCGGTGTCAGCACGGACGCGGTGGCGGCATTCGGCCTCGGCTACGCACCGGGCGGCGGGCGTGCCCTCCTTGAGCACCTGACTGCGCAAGGGGCGGCGCTGGCGGATCTCGTCCGCGCGGGCCTGATCGCGGAGCCCGAGGACGGGCGCAGCCCCTATGATCGGTTCCGCGACCGAATCATGTTTCCGATCCGAGACGAGCGCGACCGGACAATCGCCTTTGGCGGCCGCGCAATGGCCAAGGACGCGCGCGCCAAGTACCTCAACTCCCCCGAGACACCGCTCTTCGACAAAGGGCGGACGCTCTACAACCTCCGCGCCGCGCGGGCCTGCGCCAAGGACGGTCCGCTCGTTGTGGCGGAAGGGTACATGGATGTCATCGCGCTCTCGGACGCTGGATTGGCCGCCGTGGCGCCCCTCGGCACTGCCATCACAGAGGCGCAGCTTGAGCGGATCTGGAAGATCTCCGGTGAGCCGGTGATTGCACTCGATGGCGACCGCGCGGGCTTGCGCGCCGCGATGCGCCTCGTCGATCTGGCCCTGCCCCGCCTGGCACATGACAAGTCGTTGCGCTTCTGTCTGCTGCCCGACGGGCGGGATCCGGATGATGTGGTGCGCAGCGACGGCGCAGCCGCCATGGCCGACCTGATCGGCGGGGCCGAGCCTCTGGTGCGGCTTCTCTGGCGTCGCGAGACCGAAGGACAGACGCTCGACAGCCCCGAGCGACGTGCAGCGCTCGACGCCCGCCTCCGCCAAGCCCTCGGCCGGATCGAGGACCAAGGCCTGAGGGAGCACTACCGAACCGCCCTCCGGGACCTGCGCTCAGAGCTCTTTCGCCGGCCGGAGCGGCCGCGCTGGCGCTCAAACCGGACACCGGCGGGTCCGAGCATCTCCACCCGCTCCTCGCCGCTCGCCCGCGAGGCCGCGGCCGCCGCGCGCACACGCGAGAGCCTGCTCCTCACCGGCTGCATCCACCACCCGAGCCTCGCAGAGACCTTCGAGGCTGAGCTCGAGGCGCTGAGCTTCGACGCCTCTCTCGAGCCCATTCGGCAAGCTCTGCTGCACTGCCTCGGCGCACCGGACCTCCGCCAAAAGATGACCGAAGGCCTCGGACAAGACCCGATTGCAACGCTCGAAGGGCTGCCCCTTGTGCGCGCCACCCGCAGCCTCGGCGCCGATGCAACCTCGGAGGATGCTGAGCGCACGCTGGCGGACATCTTCGCCCGACACCGCGCCGAATCCGGGCTTGCCGACGAAATCCGAGAAGCGGAGAGCGAGATCGCAACGGCCGATGACGAGGCGCTGACCTGGCGCCTCAATGCGGCGGGCGCCGCCTGCCGAGACGCCTCAAAGGTGAAGTCCGAAGAGACCTCCAGTCTCGACGCACGTGCCCGTGCCGACCTCGACGCGCTCCACAAAGCGATTCTCGACCGCAGCGGCTCCTGAAGGGCGGCCAACGGGCGACTCGTCGCCGCGGAGACCGTGCGCTGGTACGAATCGCGTTGCGAATCGCTCCCGACCCCTGGATTTCTCGCAAACACCCCCCATGTCGCTCACGTGCGGTACAGGAGATCTCCATGGCAGCGAAAGACACCGAATCCAGCGCCACTGAGGAGAAGGATGACGGCCACGCTCTGATGCTGGACATGAGCCAAACCGCGGTCAAGAAGATGATCGCGCAAGGCAAAGCACGTGGTTACGTAACTCATGACGAGCTGAACGAGGCCCTTCCCGAGGGCCAGGTCAGCCCCGATCAGATCGAAGACGTGATGGCCATGCTCTCCGAGATGGGCATCAACGTGATCGAGGCGGAGGAAGCTGAGGACGAAACGCCGCCCGCAACCGGCACCGAGATGGTCGAGGGCACGTCGAAATCGCGCGAGCTCGCCACCACCGGGGCCGCGACCGAATCGCTCGACCGCACGGACGACCCTGTTCGCATGTATCTCCGCGAGATGGGCTCTGTTGAGCTTCTGTCGCGCGAAGGCGAGATTGCGATCGCCAAGCGAATCGAAGCCGGGCGCAACACCATGATCGCCGGGCTTTGCGAGAGCCCGCTGACTTTCCAGGCGATCACCATCTGGCGTGACGAGCTCCTCGATGAGGAGATCATGCTGCGCGACGTGATCGATCTCGAAACCACCTTCGGCGCTGCGATGGACGGGGATGAACCCGCGGCCGTGATGGAGGCCGAGAAACCCGAGGACGAGGTCGAGGAGGACGAGAGCCAGAAGCCCGAAGGTGAGTCGGGCGATGGCAGCGACGAGGACGAAGAGGATGAGCAGGCCAACCTCTCGCTCGCAGCGATGGAGGCGTCGCTCAAGCCGAAGGTGCTTGAGACCCTCGACCGCATTGCCGAAGACTACGCTCAGCTCGCCTCGATGCAGGACAGCCGCATGTCGGCCGCCCTCAACGAAGACGAAAGCTTCACCGCAGGACAAGAGCGCGCCTATCAGCGGCTCCGCGGCGAAATCGTGGAACTTGTGAACTCCCTTCACCTCCACAACAACCGCATTGAGGCCCTGATCGACCAGCTCTACGGGATCAACCGCAAGATCATGTCGCTCGACGGCGCGATGGTGAAGCTGGCGGACCAGGCCCGCATCACCCGCTCCGACTTCGTGGCAGAGTATCGCGGCTCCGAACTCGATCCCGGCTGGATGGAGCGTGTCGCCGGCCTCCCCGGGCGGGGATGGGACATCCTGACAGACCGCTTCCGCGACAAGGTCGACGACATCCGCGCAGAGATGGCCGAAGTCGGTCAGTACGTCGGCGTCGAGATCTCAGAGTTCCGCCGCATCGTCTCCCAGGTCCAAAAGGGCGAGAAGGAAGCACGGATCGCCAAGAAGGAGATGGTTGAAGCCAACCTCCGCCTCGTGATCTCGATCGCCAAAAAGTACACCAATCGCGGCCTCCAGTTTCTGGATCTGATCCAGGAGGGCAACATCGGCCTGATGAAAGCGGTCGATAAGTTCGAGTACCGCCGCGGCTACAAGTTCTCGACCTACGCCACCTGGTGGATCCGCCAGGCGATCACCCGTTCGATCGCCGACCAGGCGCGCACGATCCGGATCCCGGTCCACATGATCGAGACCATCAACAAGCTCGTGCGCACCGGCCGCCAGATGCTGCATGAGATCGGCCGCGAGCCGACGCCCGAAGAGCTCGCCGAGAAGCTGCAGATGCCGCTCGAGAAGGTGCGCAAGGTGATGAAGATCGCCAAGGAGCCGATCTCGCTCGAGACACCCATCGGCGACGAGGAAGACAGCCAGCTAGGCGACTTCATCGAGGACAAGAACGCAACCCTCCCGCTCGACAGCGCGATCCAGGGCAATCTCAAAGAGACCACGACCCGGGTCCTTGCCTCGCTGACCCCGCGCGAAGAGCGGGTGCTGCGCATGCGGTTCGGGATCGGCATGAACACAGACCACACCCTCGAAGAGGTCGGCCAGCAGTTCTCGGTCACCCGAGAGCGCATCCGACAGATCGAGGCCAAGGCCTTGCGGAAACTCAAACATCCAAGCCGGTCCCGAAAGCTGCGCAGCTTTCTCGATCAGTGACATGCCTCTGTCCGGCGCGGGGGTGGGTGTTTTTCGTTGAACGACCCACCCCCGCCGCCCAGGCAGGCACACCGGACCCGGATCCAAACGACCTCATCCCATCCCATCAAAACAGAGGGTCCAATGTCATTGCTGTCGCGCCTCTTTGGCGGATCGAAACCTGAGACGCCCGAGCCCGAGGCCTACAACGGCTTCCTCATCTTTGCCGAACCGATGGCCGATGGCCATAAGTTCCGGCTGGCGGCCAGGATCGAGAAGGAGATCGACGGCGTGACCAAGACCCACACCCTGATCCGGGCCGACATGTTTGACAGCCGCGACAGCGCATGCACCGCCGCACTGGGCAAGGCCAGACAGGTCATCGACGAGAGCGGCGACAAACTGTTCACCTGACGAGCGACCGAGCAAGGCTGGCGGGCGGGCCGGTGAGCAAAGCGAACTCGGGGCGCCCAGAAGCCGCCGCCTCGAAGATCGGATGCGCAACACCCTCCCAACCCCAAGACGTCGCCACACTGCCGACCGCATGCCAAAGCCGCACCCCCTCGCAAACTCCGCCGCCGACACCTCCCGAGGAGCGCCCGACACCGAGCCCTTGCTCGGAACCCACAAAGCCTCAACGCTGCCGAGACGGCGACGCGACGAGGAACGTAGGGGACCGCTGTGAACATGAGCCCCGTCCACTATAGCCTCGCGGTTGTCGCGAGCGCCGACGGCTTCATCGCAAAGGCCAAGGATCATGCCCCCCAGGATTGGGCCAGCCCGGAGGAGCAAACGCTTTTCTTTAAAGCCGTCGACGCGGCAGACTGGGCGATCATGGGCCGGCACACCCACGAGGCCGCGGACAAGCCGCACCGGCGTCGCATCGTTTTGTCGACACGGACCAACGGGTGGCAACGCCCGACGCAGCTTTGGTTGGATCCAGACGGCCTGTCCCCAAGAGACCTCGCCGCGAGGGTGGCCGACGTGCACCCGTTGGGCCGCGGCCTCGTCCTTGGCGGCACTCGAGTGCACGACTGGTTCCATCGGGCCAACGCGCTCGACCTGGTTCTGTTGACCATTGAGCCTGCGCGCTTCGGCCAGGGGCTCCCGATTTTCTCAGATCAACGACACAAAGATCCCACCTCGGTTTTCACGAGCCGCGGGTACCACGTGCGGTCCGAGCGCCGCTTGAACCCAAACGGCACCCGATTGCTGACGCTGACGCGCCGATGACGCGCCCCGGCCACAGCAAATGTCGTGCGTTGACCCGAGGGACTACTCAACCCCTTGGGGAGCCCCTATAGTGATGGGGTGACGGTTGAGACGAGGAACAGGTCATGCGGTGCCCTTTTTGCGGCAACATCGACACCCAGGTGAAGGATTCGCGGCCCGCCGAAGACCACGTTGCCATCCGCCGCAGACGCTTTTGCGCGGCGTGCGGCGGGCGCTTCACCACGTATGAGCGGGTGCAGCTCCGCGACCTCGTCGTCATCAAGAAGAACGGCAAGCGAGAGCCCTTCGACCGCGACAAGTTGGAGCGCTCAATCCGCATCGCTCTCCAGAAACGCCCGATCGAACCGGAGCGCATCGACCAGATGATCTCCGGCATTGTCCGCCGGCTCGAGAGCCTCGGCGATTCGGATGTGCCCTCGGACACAATCGGCGCCATCGTCATGGAGAGCCTCAGCCGGATCGACACTGTGGCCTATGTCAGGTTTGCGAGCGTTTACAAGAACTTCCAGGCACCGGACGACTTCGAGGAGTTCGTGGCCGAGCTCCGTCCGCAAACCGCCGAAGACGACTGAGCCCGTGGACGACGCGGGCTGGATGCGGCACGCGCTCGCCCTGGCCGCGCGCGGCCTCGGACAGGTGTGGCCCAATCCGGCCGTCGGCTGTGTGATCGTCGCGGAGGGCCGGATCCTCGGCGAAGGCTGGACCCAACCGGGCGGGCGCCCCCACGCCGAGACGGTCGCACTCGCGGCCGCCGGTCGCTCCGCAGCGGGCGCAACCGCGTTTGTGACGCTCGAGCCCTGCGCCCATTCCGGCGAAACCGGCCCCTGCGCCCGCCACTTGGCGGAGGCCGGGGTCGCGCGCGTCGTCTTCGCGCATGAGGATCCAGACCCCCGCGTCTCGGGCCGTGGGCGGGAGATCCTGCGCTCCTCAGGCGTCGACATCCTCGAAGGGGTCGGCGCCGCCGACGCCCGGCGCCTCAACGCCGGTTTCCTCTCGCGGATCGAGATCGGCCGACCGCGCCTGACCCTCAAACTGGCTCAGACCCTCGACGGGCGCATCGCCACGGAAACCGGGGAAAGCCGGTGGATCACCGGCCCTCCTGCGCGGACTTATGTTCACGGGCTGCGGGCCAATCATGATGCCATTCTCATCGGGGTCGGGACCGCGCAGGCCGACAACCCGCAGCTAGATGTGCGCGATGTCGCTGCACCGCCCCGGCCGCCAGTGCGCGTTGTGGTCGACGCACGCCTCTCATTGCCGCTGACGAGCCGACTGGTGGCGACCGCACGCGAGGTGCCGCTGTGGCTCGTGGTGGCGCCCGGCGGCGATCCGGCGCGCCGCGCTGCGTTTGAGAGTGCAGGCGTCCGGCTGATCGACGTTGACGCCGTGGACGGCCGCATCCACACACCGACCCTGATGCAAGCGCTTGGATCGGCAGGGCTGACACGTGTGCTCTGCGAGGGGGGGGGGCGCCTTTCAGCCTCGCTTCTCAAGGCGGGCCTTGTCGACGAGCTGGCGATCCTCTTGGCTGGCAAGGTTTTTGGGGCGGAGGGCGTGCCGGCGATCGGCGGGCTCGGCCTCGCGGCCCTCGCGGACGCACCACGCTTTGACTGTGAGGAGGTCCGACCGATCGGCAGCGACATCCTCACCCGGTGGGTTCCGTCTACCCCCTAGCGGCGCCAGAGATGTGCCCAGCGACGAAACATGTGTTGCAGCGCGCCAAGCGCGCGCATGCTGAGATCGGGGTTTCGCGCCAGCTCAGGCGCGCGCGCGGCCAAGCGGTCTAGGATCACCTCGGGCGTCGTGGCGCGCCCACTCACGGGGTCGAGATACCGGGGGTAGTCGACCAGCGTCGCGTGCACGAGGCCATCGAGGCTTGGGCGCGCGCGCCGCCAGCTCGGCGGCGTCGCATGGTCGGTCGTGAGGCCCCAGCCCGCATAGAATGGCCGCCCGAGGCAGTGCACGTCGAGCCCACGAAGGAGAGCCTCAAAGCCCATCAGAGATGTCATGGTCCAGACCACCTCAACCCGCGCCAAGAGATCGGCGGCCGACGCCTCCCGCGCCACCAGATCGGCGAGGCCGTCCGCGTCCGGGACCGCGCCCGTTCGAAGCCCCGCCTCGACATCGGGATGGGGTTTGTAGATCAGGAACGCCGCCGGAAACGCCTCCCGCGCAGCGACGAGGAGCGCGCGGTTCGTGCGCACCTCCGTCGTTCCGAGGCGGATCGACGCGTCGTCCTCCACTTGTCCCGGCACCAGGACGAGCTGCCGCCCCGCCGCGTCGAACGACGGGGCCGGGCGTCCGACATTGTACTTTGTCACGCCGGTCTCGACGATCCGTTGGCGGAGCGCCTCGGCCCGCGCAGCCTCAGCCGGCGTCAAGCTCTCACGCGCGGCAATCAGCGCATCGAGATCCGAGCGACGCGTGGGATCGAAGTAGATCCCCAGCCGGTCAATCACCAGAGACGCCGCCGGCAGCAGCGCCGCCCCAAGCCCGACGGAGCGCAGAAAACCATCCTCCATCCGTCGGAGCGTCAGTTTGTACTCGACGCACGCATCGCGGAGCGCTTCGGTCTCTTTCCCGGCCCAAACGATGACGTC
>JBCCWM010000003.1:0-31809 GCA_039193505.1 Pseudomonadota bacterium
GCGATCCCGGCGAGGTTGAAGGTGATGTAGATGGCGTTCGATTCGGTGTTCATGTCAGTCTCCTTTTGAGGTCAGCCGGCCGATCACATCGGCGGCGGTGGTGCGAAGGGCCGGGCCGTAGCCGGCGGCCTCGAGATCGTTGAGAGTGCTGCGGCCGGAGAGATCGTCCTCGATCCACGAGAGGATCTCATCGGTCTCGAACGGATCATCCTGCCCCAGAATGCGCGTCACCAGGGCCTCCGCCTCAGCGAAATCGGTTGAGGGCGCGCGGCCGAGGCGTGCGCTCGAGCGCCGCTCGCGGTCGGCGGCCCGCGCTGTTACCGCGCTCTGGCGAAGGTCAGCAAGGCGGCGGTGGGCGCGCTGGACCGACGCGCGGAGCCGCTCAATCTTCGCTTCGAGCTCCGTCTTGCTGCTGGCGCGCGCCTTTCGCTCCTCCTCGAGATCCGCAATGACCGTGGCCGCCATCTCCAGCCGATCGGTGTCCTCGGCGGCGAGGGCCGCTTTGGCCCGCTCCGTCAGATCCTCGATCCGCGCGTCGATTTCGCCGAGCTGGCGCCCCGCCGCCCGGTCGCGCTGGATCAGTCCGGCAAGGTTGAGCTTCGCGGCGCGGAGCCCCGCCTCGCAGTCGCGGACCTTCTGGTCGAGCAGCGTGGTCGTTTTGAGATCGATCAGACACTCTTCGACCTCGGCCACGCGGGCCCGGTGCAGTGTGCTGAGAACCTTAAACATCGGCATCCCCTTTGGTGAACGTTGTTCATATGAGGGGTGTGCAGCAGGATTGAACGTCGTTCAAGATTAAAATGAGCGCTGTTCAGGATGACGTTGCGTCAGGCGCCGGCCGCGTGGTGGAACTGATCAGCAGCTCGATAACCCGCGGCATGTCAGCAGCCGGCACGGCAGAAACCCGCCCTTCGACGCTCAGCCGCACAATCCCGTGCACCGAAGCAAAAAGCGCCCGGGTCAGCAGAAGGACATCGTCGGGACCGAGATCCGTCCGAAGCGTCCCGAGCGGCTGCGCGATGATCCTGAAGAGCGCGCGGATCTCGTCCATGTACCACTCCGGCGGCGGCTGATCTTCAGTGAGCTCGATGTCGAAGATCGCGCGCCAGCGCCGCGGCTTTTCCGCAGCGAACCGCGCATAGGCGAGCCCCATCGCGACAAGCTGCCGCTCCGGCCCGCCCTGTTCGGCCGCAACCGCCTCGGTCACAAACGCCCCGAGCGCGTGAAAGGTGCGCGCGTTGACCTCGAGCGCGAGGGCATCGAGATCGGCGAAGTACGTGTAGATCGCGCCGACCGAGATCCCGACCTCCGTGGCGAGCGCGCGCGCCTTCAGACCGCTCAGCCCCTCCTCCGCGATCCGCGCCTCCGCCGCGTGGACCAGCGCTTCCCGCGTCTCCGCCCGTCGCTCGCTCGCCTTCATCGCCACCCCCTGAACAGTGTTCGCGGCGCCTAGCCCGGCCCGGCCCTCGGCGCAAGAGAAACGGGGCGAAAGAGAAAGGGTCTGTTCGCGGACCCTGTCGATTTCTATGCTGCTGCACGCCAGAGGACGGAGGACGCGCGGTGAAAGACATCTTGCAGGAGCTCGAGACGCGGCGGCAGGAGGCGCGCCACGGCGGCGGCGCGCGGCGGGTTGCCGCGCAGCACGCCAAGGGCAAGCTCACTGCGCGCGAGCGTCTCGACGTGCTGCTGGACGATGGCTCGTTCGAGGAATTCGACATGTTCGTCCAACACCGCGCGACCGAGTTCGGTATGGCCGAGCAGAAGATCCCGGGCGACGGCGTTGTGACGGGTTGGGGCACGATCAACGGCCGGATGGTGGCGGTCTTTGCGCAGGACTTTACAGTCCTCGGCGGCTCTCTCTCCGAGACGCATGCCGAAAAGATCTGCAAGATCATGGACCTCGCGATGAAGACCGGCTGCCCGGTGATCGGCCTCAATGACTCAGGCGGTGCGCGGATCCAGGAAGGGGTAGCGAGCCTTGCGGGCTATGCCGATGTGTTCCAGCGCAACATCCTCGCCTCGGGCGTCGTGCCGCAAATATCGGTCATCATGGGCCCTTGCGCGGGTGGCGCGGTCTACTCACCGGCGATGACGGATTTCATTTATATGGTCCGCGACACCTCCTACATGTTCGTGACCGGCCCCGATGTCGTCAAAACGGTCACCAACGAAATCGTCACGGCAGAAGAGCTCGGCGGCGCCAAAACCCACACCACGAAATCTTCCGTTGCCGATGCCGCCTTCGAAAACGATGTCGAAACCCTGCTCGAGGTCCGCCGCCTCGTCGACATGCTCCCCCTCTCGAACCGTGAAAAACCGCCCGTCCGCCCGGTCTTCGATGCCCCTGACCGCGTCGAGACAAGCCTCGACACTCTGATCCCCGACAACCCCAACACGCCCTACGACATGCGCGAGCTAATCCTGAAGACCGCCGATGAGGGCGATTTTCTGGAGATCCAGGCGGCCTTTGCCAAGAACATCCTGACAGGCTTCATCCGGCTCGAGGGCTCAACGATCGGTGTCGTTGCGAACCAGCCGACGGTCCTCGCCGGATGTCTCGACATTGACAGCTCGCGCAAGGCGGCGCGCTTTGTGCGCTTCTGTGACGCTTTCTCGATCCCGCTCCTGACCTTTGTCGACGTGCCGGGCTTCCTCCCAGGCACGGGGCAGGAATACAGGGGCGTGATCAAACACGGCGCGAAGCTCCTCTTCGCCTATGGCGAGGCGACCGTTCCCAAAGTCACCGTGATCACCCGCAAGGCCTATGGCGGCGCCTATGACGTGATGAGCTCCAAGCATCTCAGGGGCGACATCAACTACGCATGGCCCACGGCCGAGATCGCCGTGATGGGGGCCAAAGGCGCAGTCGAGATCCTCTACCGGAGCGAGCTCGGCGATGCCGAGAAGATCGCCGCCCGCACCAAGGACTACGAAGACCGCTTCGCCAACCCCTTCGTCGCCGCCGAGAAGGGTTTTATCGACGAGGTGATCATGCCCCACTCAACCCGCAGACGCGTGGCCCGGGCCTTTGCGGCGCTGCGGGGAAAGGTGTTGGAGAACCCTTGGAAGAAGCATGACAACATCCCGCTCTAAGGTGGTTTCCGATGCTCGAATGGCTGAAATCTGACAGAGAACGTCGCAGGAGGATTGAGGACGTTTGCAATCGTGCCTTCCGAACACACAGCGCCTCGCAGCTGAATCTGGCATTGATTGATATCGGCGTCGGTCGAGATCTGTGGGACATGGAGACAAACCTCAGGCTGTGGCGGCAGTCCGCCGCCTCGCTGTCCGAGCAAACGCTATTTGAACACGCGGATACTTATCTCAAACACAACCTAGTTGTGTTGGGGCAAATTTTGACTGAGCACGCCCCGGCTCCGAGCGATGTGTCGATGGTCTCGATCTACGCTGACAACGTGGCGCGGGCCTTCACTGACGCGAACGGGTTCGAGCGAAACCCCACGGTGCTCAATCCAAAGGCTCTGGAGAGTGCCCTCCGCGCGATCCTGCACTTTGGCCCAAAGCGGTTTCTCGAGCTGAGAGAGATCCCGACACGGGAAAATGTCCGATGAAGGCGCACTTTCTTCCCAATGCCCCCCGCCCCGTCGCGCCCTTCTCCCACGCGACCGAAGCCGATGGCTGGGTGTTTTTGACAGGTCAGATGCCGACCGATCAGACCGATCCAGAGGCGCCTCTGCCCGAAGGGATCGAGGCGCAGACGCGGCGTGTGATGGAGAACCTGAAACTGGTGCTCGGTGAGTTGGGTCTCGATTTGAGCCATGTGCTCCAGTGCCGCTGCTACCTGACCCGGTTCGAGGCGGAGTATTCGGCGTTCAACGCAGTCTACGAGACCTACTTCCCGGCCGACAGACGGCCGGCGCGCACCACTGTTGGGGTCACCGCACTCGCCGTCGGGGCGCTGGTGGAGATCGACATGATCGCAAAACGGCCGTGAACTGGCAGGTGGAGCGGGCGGGGCCGCGGCTGAGGCTCTCGCGACCCGGGCGCGCGCGGCTCGACATCGCCGTCAGCCGCGAGATGCCGGCGCCCGGGTCTCGCGCGCGGCTCGCGCATCAGATCCGCCAGGACCTCTGGCGGGCGCTCCGCGATGTGCGAGGCTTCTCGCCAGTGATCGTGGTTGAACGCCGGGATCGCATGGCGCGCGTCACAGCCGGCGGATGGCTCCTCCGACCGGCACCGCCCGGAACCGCGGCACGGATCGCCCGGCTTCTCGACGACCCGGGCTTGCGTCGGCGGTGGCTTGCGCAAGCAGGCAACACCCATATGCTCAGAAACACATCACGAGATTGCTTTTCGAGCGTGAGCCGTTAGGCTCCGCGACCGGACGGGATCGCGCTCATTCCGTCTCAAGACCATGGATGTCCAGAAAGGAACGCGACATGTCCACGCCCATTAAACTCGCCGCGATGCTCCTCGCATTCGGCCTCGCAGCGTGCGGCCAGCAGGAAGAGCCGGCGCCGCAGCCCGTCCCAGTGATTGTGCCCGAGCCCGTATTCACCGGCAAAGGCTGAGCCTCGCCCGAGAGACCGTCCTGGCCGCACACGCGGCCCGGGCGACCCATGGCGGAGCCCTGCCGATGCTGAAACACCGCGGGTTTCCGAGCCGGCTTCCCGGCACTGACCATCATTTCACCATTCGCCGTCCCGCAAAGGGCAACCCGACGCGCCTTGTGGCGCGGGAACGCTATGCCGACCGCCGTCGAGACGACCTCGCCGCCGATGAGGCGTTTCTCGCAGCTCTCTGGGCCGCCTTCGGCGACGCACCCTTCGAGCGGGGGAATTTGGACGCCGGGCGCCTTTCTTGGGTGCTCGGGCGAGAGGTTCTGGCCGCGGATGACCCCTTCGACCCAGAGAGCTACGACGCCCGGCTCCGCCTCGACCCGGATGCGATTTCCGAGAGCTTCCCCAACGCTTTGGAGGATCCTGACCCATGATGCGCCTGCCCCTTCTTGCGGGTCTTCTCCTGCTCCTCCTCGCGGCCTGCGGGGTTGCTCCGCCGCCGCCGGCCACGGAGACGGACATCTCGGCGCTCGCAAAAAACATCGCCGCGCTCGATCCCCGCGTCGACCCAGTGGAGGCGCAGCGGGCTGCGGAGATCACCTATGCGACGACAGCCGCGCTCACTGTCTCCTACGGGATCACGGACCCGCCGCTGATCCACAACACCAAGGTCAACATGGGCCTCCGGCCCCGCGGGCTTTGCTGGCACTGGGCTGAGGATCTGGAGACGCGTCTCAAGGCCGAGGGGTTCGAGACGCTCGCGATCCACCGAGCGATCGCCAATGCCGACAATCCGTTCCGCATTGACCACTCAACCGCGATCATCGCCGCGCGCGGGACGGCCTGGGATGACGGCGTGGTGATCGACCCCTGGCGTTTTGGCGGGCGGCTCTATTGGGGCGAGGTTGCGCGCGATCCGGACTATGTCTGGCACGCGCGGGCCGAGGTGCTGGCCCGCCGCGCCCAACGCGACGCGCCGGGCTAGCCTCACAAGATCATTTCAAAATCGTTGCAAATCAAGCGGTTTGCCGCCGATCTTGTACTCTCACACCGGTGTGAGGGGCGCGGGCAGTTCGCCTGCACGATGATCATCCGCATCATCAAGGGGAGATGCACTATGCGAATTCTATCCGGCCTGGCCCTTCTGTGCGCCCTCGCGGCATGTGGCGACACCGATCTTGAGCGGGGCGTGACGGGGGCTGCGATCGGCGCCACCACGGCAACGGTGTACAACGCAAACCCAGTGACCGGCGCCATCGTCGGCGGAGCCATCGGCGTTGTCAGCGATGAAATAGTCGACGAGCTCCGCTGACGGGGCACCCGTTCGGCTCAATTGGGCGGGTGACGGCGGTCCCCGGCGCGGGTATGTCACGGATCGGTGACAGCCGCACGCCGAGGAGGGGCCGATGTTCAAGAAGATCCTGATCGCCAATCGGGGGGAGATCGCCTGTCGGGTGATCAAGACGGCACGGCGGATGGGGATCGGAACGGTGGCCGTCTACTCGGAGGCCGACCGCAATGCCCTTCATGTATCGATGGCCGACGAGGCCATCGCGATCGGCCCGCCCCCCGCGGCGGAGAGCTACCTCCTGATCGACCGGATCGTGGCCGCCTGCCGCGAGACGGGGGCCGAGGCCGTGCACCCGGGCTATGGATTCCTCTCCGAGCGGGCGGCCTTCCCGGAGGCGCTCGCCGCCGAGGGCATCGCCTTCATCGGCCCACCGCCGACTGCCATCGAGGCGATGGGCGACAAGATCACGTCGAAGAAGCTCGCGTCCGAGGCCGGCGTCTCGACCGTCCCGGGCTATATGGGCCTGATCGAGGACGCGGAGGCGGCCACCCGGATTGCGGGTGAGATCGGATATCCGGTGATGATCAAGGCCTCCGCAGGCGGCGGCGGCAAGGGCATGCGCATCGCCTGGAAAGAGCACGAAGTGCGCGAGGGCTTCCAGGCGTCCAAGAACGAGGCCAAGTCCTCCTTCGGCGACGACCGGATCTTCATCGAGAAGTTCGTGACATCGCCCCGCCACATCGAGATCCAAGTCCTCGCCGACAGGCACGGCACCTGCCTCTACCTCGGCGAACGCGAGTGCTCGATCCAGCGTCGGAATCAGAAGGTGATCGAGGAGGCGCCCTCGCCCTTCCTGGATGAGGACACGCGCAGGGCGATGGGGGAGCAATCCGTCGCGCTCGCCCAGGCGGTCGGCTACGCCTCCGCCGGCACAGTTGAGTTCATTGTCGACGACAGCCGCAATTTCTACTTCCTCGAGATGAACACGCGCCTCCAGGTGGAACACCCGGTGACCGAGCTCATCACCGGCATCGACTTGGTCGAGCAGATGATCCGCGTCGCTGCCGGCGAAAAACTCGCGGTCGCGCAATCCGAAATCCGCCTCGACGGCTGGGCCATGGAGAGCCGGCTCTACGCCGAGGACCCCTACCGCAACTTCCTCCCCTCCATCGGGCGCCTGAACCGCTACCGTCCCCCGGCTGAGACTGAGGGTTACGCGCCCGGCGACCGCCCCGCAGCGCCCGTTATCCGCAACGACACCGGCGTCTACGAGGGCGGCGAGATCTCGATGTACTACGACCCGATGATCGCCAAGCTCTGCACCTGGGCCCCGGACCGCAGCGCGGCCATCGAAGAGATGCGCCACGCCCTCGACGCCTTCGAGGTCGAGGGCATCGCCCACAACCTCCCCTTCCTCTCCGCTGTCATGGACCACCCCCGCTTTGTCTCGGGCGAGATCTCGACCGGCTTCATCGCAGAAGAGTATCCGGAGGGATTTGCCGGCGCAGATCTGCCAGAGGCAGCCCTCGGCAAGATCGCTGGCGTCGCGGCGGCAATGCAGGCCATGGTCGATGATCGAGATCTCCGCGTCAAAGGGCAGATGCGCGAGCGGATATCGCAGGACATCTTTCGCACCTACGTTGTCTCGGCCGGCGCGCACACGGCGCAGTTCGACGTCCGGTTCGAGCCCGACATCTACTACAGCACCAATGACGGAGACGGCCCAGTCATTGTCTATCTGACGGATGAGCGCGGGGAGCAGCACGCTGTCAACATCGCGTGGCGTCCCGGTCAGACACTCGCTCGGATCCACTCTGAAAACCGGACAGAGAAAGACGACACAGGGTTTGTCTATGCCGAGTGGTGGGGGGACGTGATCGCCACATACAAAGTGGAGAAGCGCCGGGACGGCTTTCGGTTCAGGACCCGCGGAGCTGATCTGCACGTGAGTGTCATGACGCCCCGGATCGCCGAATTGGCAGCGCTGATGCCGGAAAAACTGCCGCCCGATACCTCCAAGATGCTGCTCTGCCCGATGCCCGGCGTGGTGGTGAGCCTCGCCGTCTCTGAAGGGGACGCTGTGGAGGAGGGGCAGGCTCTCTGCACTGTCGAGGCGATGAAGATGGAGAACGTGCTGCGCGCCGGGCGGCGGGCGACTGTCTCCAAGATCAACGCCGAGGCCGGTGCCTCCCTCGCCGTCGACGACGTTATCATGGAGTTCGACTGATCAGTTCGAGCGCCGCTCGGCCTCGATTTCGCGCTGACGCATCGGCATGCGATCGATCAGCCGCACCAGCTCCCGCACGGGCACCGGGTTCGGTTTGCGGTACTTCACCTCGCCGTCCTTGCCGATCAGCACGAACATGAAATCCCGCGGACGGAGGCGCTGGCGCAGATCTGAGCCCGCGTCGGGGTCGGTGTCGACCAGGATCACAACGTCGCGAAGCGTGAGTTCTGCTTCATCGGCGTCCAACATGTCGAGCTGCTCTTGCACCCGTGGATCGTTGGGACTGTCGGCGAAGATCACCACGGGCCGCGCCTCCCAGCGAAGCGTGTCAAGGCTCTCCTCGCTCAAGTCCGCGGCCTGTGCCGCCCCGGCGAGGCCGATTAAGAGTGCTATGGTTCTGGTCATTGGTCCCCTCATTGCGTCATAAAATATGCCTGGGGATGCCCGATGAAAGGGCCCTGACGGAAAAGCGGAGGGCACGGATGACACGCGACGATTGGATGGCGCGCGCGGCACGCGATCTCAAAGGGCGCGACCCGCGCGAGCTGGTCTGGGACACGCCCGAGGGTCTTGCCATCCAGCCAATCTACACGGCGGAGGATCTGACGGGCCTCGCGCACCTCGGCGCGCTGCCGGGCGAGGCGCCCTATATCCGCGGCCCACGCGCCACGATGTACACCGGTCGTCCTTGGACAATCCGCCAGTATGCAGGTTTTTCGACGGCGGAGGAATCGAACGCCTTCTACCGAAAGGCACTCGCGGCCGGACAGCAGGGCGTCTCCGTCGCATTCGACCTCGCCACTCACCGCGGCTACGACAGCGATCATCCGAGGGTCGAGGGCGATGTGGGGAAGGCCGGGGTTGCAATCGACTCGGTCGAGGACATGAAGACCCTCTTCGACGGGATCCCGCTCGAGAAGATCTCGGTCTCCATGACAATGAACGGCGCCGTGATCCCGGTACTGGCGTCCTTCATCGTTGCAGGCGAGGAGCAGGGGGTGCCGCGCAGCGCGCTCTCGGGCACCATCCAGAACGACATTCTCAAAGAATTCATGGTCCGCAACACCTACATCTACCCCCCCGAGCCCTCGATGCGGATCGTCTCGGACATCATCGACTACACCAGCCGCGAGATGCCGAAGTTCAACTCGATCTCGATCTCGGGCTATCACATGCAAGAGGCCGGCGCGACGCTCGTCCAGGAGCTCGGCTTCACGCTCGCCGACGGCAAAGAATACGTGAAGGCCGCGATCGCCCGGGGAATGGACGTCGACACATTCGCGCCGCGCCTCTCGTTTTTCTTCGCCATTGGCATGAACTTCTTCATGGAGGCCGCAAAGCTCCGCGCCGCGCGCCTCCTCTGGCACCGCATCATGGAAGGCTTCGGCGCTCAGGATCCCCGGAGCCTGATGCTGAGGACCCATTGCCAGACCTCCGGCGTGTCGCTCGCCGAACAGGACCCGATGAACAATGTCGTGCGCACGGCCTACGAGGCGCTGGCGGCGGTCCTCGGTGGGACCCAGTCGCTCCACACCAATTCCTTCGATGAGGCGCTCGCCCTCCCGACGGAGTTCTCGGCCCGGATCGCCCGCAACACGCAGCTGATCCTCCAGGAGGAGACCGGCGTGACCAAGGTCGTCGACCCGCTGGCAGGCAGCTACTACGTGGAGCGCCTCACCGCCGATCTGGCGGAGGCCGCCTGGGCGCTGATCGAAGAGGTCGATGGCCTCGGCGGCATGACCCAGGCTGTGGCTTCCGGCATGCCAAAACTCCGGATCGAGGAAGCGGCAGCACGCCGCCAGGCCGCCATCGACCGGCGGGAGGAGACGATCGTCGGTGTCAACAAGTACCGCCTCGAGGCAGAGGAGGATCTCGACATTCGAATTGTTGACAATGTCGCGGTCCGCGAGGCCCAGATCGCACGTCTCGACGCCCTGCGGCGAGATCGCGATCAGGCGGCGTGCGATGGCGCCCTTGCGGCGCTTGAGCGCGCCGCCACCGCCCCCGGGGAGAACCTTCTCGCGGCGGCGGTCGAGGCCGCACGGGCCCGCGCCACCGTCGGCGAGATCTCAGACGCGATGGAGCGCGCCTTCGGGCGATACCGTGCCGAGGTCAAGACCCTCGCCGGGGTCTATGGGGCCGCTTACGAAGGTGATGCCGACTTTGCCGCGATCCAGTCCGATGTCGAGGCCTTCGCAGCCGAGGAGGGGCGTCGCCCCCGAATGCTGGTTGTCAAAATGGGTCAGGATGGACACGATCGTGGTGCCAAGGTGATTGCGACGGCGTTCGCCGATATCGGCTTCGATGTCGATGTCGGCCCGCTCTTTCAGACACCCGAAGAGGCCGCGCGCGATGCGATCGACAACGACGTGCACGTGATCGGCGTCTCGAGCCAGGCGGCAGGCCATGGGACACTTGCCCCGAAACTCGTTGCCGCGCTCGCCGCTGAAGGCGCGTCGGACATCCTGGTTGTGTGCGGAGGGGTGATCCCCGCCCAGGACCACGCCGGCCTGAAGGCCGCCGGTGTCAGCGCGATCTTCGGGCCGGGGACGAACATTCCTGACGCCGCTCGAGAAATCCTCGATCTGATCCGCGCGGTCCGCCCTAAGGCCGCCGAGTGATCAGCGGGCACGCACCCGCACTGGCACAGCGTCGGCCTCCGGTTGCGGCTCGCGTCGGAACCGCAGGCGCTGTCCGCCACCTGGATTGTCTTGGTTGCCGAGCGCCATCACGGCGATGCCGATCTGCACCGAGCCGAATGTGAGGCCGAGGAAGAAGGTCAGAACGCCCATCCCGAAAAGACCGGCGAGCGATTTGGTGAGAAGTGCGCCGAGACCCGCGACGTCGAACACAACAAGCCCGGCCACGAACACGGCCGCGAGAGCAAAGCCGATGACGGCATTGCGGAGGAAGAGAGCGATAAGGGGGGGCATTGCGCGCTCCTGATCTGTCGATGGCAAACCACTACATTCCTTTACCTAACGCATTCTTGCCGGCCGTCACCCCGCCGCCCCCCGCCACCAGTCCTTGAGATGGGCGATCCGCGCACCGATCTCTGGTCCGTCGACGATTTCGCGCATCTCGTCGAGCTCCTCTTCCGGCAGGTACCAGTTGAGGCTGGTCTGACTGTCGACCTCAAACCGGAAGCTCTTGAGGAAATCGCGGTTTCCCGTCGCATCCTCATACCAGCGCCGCTGCCGCTCCACCCCCTGGCGGTTCCGGAACGCCATCGTGGAGCCTCGTGCGGCCAGGAGGCCCGCGAAGGGTGTCGAGAACCACTGGAAACTCCGCGAGAAAGCACTCGGGTCCGCCGCGCCGAGACGGGCGGCCGGAAAGGCCCGGATCTCGATCAGCGCAACGCCGGCACAGTTTTCCGCCACCCAGGCGCGAGTATCGGGCTGGCTCAGATAGGCCGTCGCCGCGTTGACGCCGTAGTTGTCATAGTAGCCCGCGTCGACAACGCGGAGATAGGGCACGGTCGGCAGCGCCGTTGACGGCGAAACGAAGGGGAAAGCCGCGTTCATCCTGAGGGCCGTCTTGACCTTGAAATCGCACTTGGCCTGCGGGAACCAGGCAAAAAACTCAGCTGTGTCGCCCTCGCCCGAAGGGTCGATCGCGCGCGCCATATCGAGATTGCCGATCAGAAGCGGTTGTCCAGTCTCGACCAGCATCGGCGAGAAGATCAGACTCGGACGCCACCCCTCCGCCTCGCCTTCGGACAGCGTCTCAAAGGTGGTGTCGAGCGTGAGCCAGAGGTCTTCGAGCACAGTGCCCCGGTCCCGGCTCTCGACAAACGGAAGGAAGAGCGTGCGGATGTCGCGAGTGAGAAGCTGGCGCACCACAGGCGAGAGGCTGTCGCGCGGGATCGGATAGTGCGTCTCGTGGCCCTTGACCGCGTTGGGGCTCTCGACCCGTTGGGCGTCGAGGATGTCGGCCTCGATCCGCTCAACAAGCGTTGCCTCGGGTTGGGCGACGCTGCCATCGTCGCGCCGCCGAAACCCCTCCGCAAAATAGGCAGCGCCGACCATGCCGCCCGATGCACCGGTCAGGAGGCGCGTGTTGGGCGCAAGCTCCGCCAGATCCGGATCGCGCGTCAGTTTGTCGAGGACGAGCGCGGTCCAAAAGCCCGCACGGTAGGCCCCCCCGGACGTGGCGACCAGCACAAGCCGCGGCTTTGCAGGCGCGCCCTGCCCCGCAGTTGCGCGACTGTGCCAGGCCTTCAGCGCGTCGAGCGGGTCGATCGCAGCCTTCGCATGGCGTTCCGGCGCCGCGGCTGGGCCGTAGAGGCGTCGCGTGCCCTCCCTCGCGCTGGTCTCTTCGCCCGCGAACACAGTGCCCGGCAGAACCTCCTTCAAATGGAGCGCGTTGCCCTCCTCGTAGTGGCTTTTGCCGTTGGGCGCAGTCAGGCCCGGGTACTCAAACTTGAGGCGCGGGATGCCGCCGGCGCCGCGGTTGAAAAAGACGGCCGCGGACAAAAGCCAGAGCAGCAGCAGGACGAGCGCCGCCGCACGCGCCAGCCCTTCGAGCTCACCGAAGAGCGTGACGCCGAGAGACAGCCAGAGAAGCAGGATGGTGAGCCCGACGGAGGGCATCAGCACGAAGAGCTGCGGCGGGACCGACACCAGCAGAAACGCGATGGCGAGCGCGATGTAGTCAGGTTCCACGCCGGGCAACCACTTGGCAATCTGGCGTACAAAGCCAAGCTCGACCATCGAGCCCGCAATCTGGAGCGCCAGCCACCCGAGCGCCAGACCGAGGATAAGACCAAGAGCGGCGCGCTGATGGGCCTCCGGGCCCGGCTCCGCGCGCGGTGGGGGGGGAGGTGCAAGGTAGGCCGCGAGAGCCAGGAGCGCCGCTGCAATCACAACCGGCCAGGCCGCGTCCCACACCTGAGCGACGGGCAGCGCAGGCCCCGCCGCACCGGCAATGGCGTCGCCTTCGGGTCCAAGGATCTCCGGCCCATCGGGGTCCGCTATCGCAAGCGCGGCCACGACATAGGTCGCGAACGTGCCCGCGGCGAGGGCCCCAAAAAGGGTCGGGCTGTTCCAATACCAGCCTTGCCCTCTGTAGAGGGCGCGCATCGCGCGATCTTCGTGAAAGATGTTGGAGAGCCCGAACGACGTGCCGACCTGACCCGAGATCGCAGCCAGAAGAAACCCATAAAACAAAACCGTCAGCCACATATCGGCAGCGATCCCGAGGCCCGTTGCAAGGCCCGTCATGAGCCCCACGCGACTGGCCGCGAAGACTGCGACAGCCGCCGCTGCGAGAACGGCGATCATCGGCAGGGTGCGGGTCATCGAGCGGTCCTCCCAAAACGCGACTCGGCCCCGATCGTACCGCCTTGAGCGGATGCGTTGCGTGGTAATTCTCGCATCGTGCCTGATCACGTCCGGCGGCGCGGCCTTGTCGCCTCGGGGGCTTGCGGCTAGGGATCGGGAGCGGTCGCGGGGGAGGACGCCAATGACAACAGACAGATCGACGGACCCCAAGGTCCAGGCAGCGCTCGACTATCACCGCAATCCGCGCCCCGGAAAACTGGAGGTGAGGGCGACAAAACCGCTGGCCAACGGTCTCGATCTCGCGCGCGCCTACAGCCCCGGCGTCGCCGAAGCGTGCCTCGAAATCAAGGCCGATCCGCTAACGGTGACCGAGTACACCTCGAAGGGCAACCTCGTCGCGGTGGTCTCGAACGGCAGCGCGGTGCTCGGTCTCGGCAACATCGGCGCGCTCGCGTCAAAGCCCGTGATGGAGGGCAAGGCGGTCCTTTTCAAGAAGTTTGCCAACATCGATTGCTTCGACATCGAGGTGAACGAGCCGGACCCCGAGAAGCTCGCCGACATTGTGACGTCGCTTGAGCCCACCTTCGGTGCAATCAACCTCGAAGACATCAAGGCCCCGGACTGCTTCGTCGTCGAGCGTCTGTGCCGTGAGCGGATGGGCATCCCGGTCTTTCATGACGACCAGCACGGCACAGCCATTGTGGTTGGGGCCGCGGCGACCAACGCGCTGCGGCTTGCAGGCAAGGACGTCGAGGACGTCAAAATTGTCTCGACGGGAGGGGGGGCCGCGGGGATCGCGTGCCTCAACATGCTGCTGAAGCTCGGCGTTCGGCGCGAGAATGTCTGGCTCTGCGACTTGGCAGGGCTCGTCCATGAAGGGCGCGACGCGGAGATGACGCCCCAGAAGGCGGACTTTGCGCAGCCGGGCGGGCCGCGGACGCTGTCAGACGTGATCGAGGGCGCCGATCTCTTCCTCGGCCTCTCCGGGCCGCGCGTTCTGTCTCCGGACATGGTCAGCAAGATGGCGGCCCGTCCGATCATATTCGCGCTCGCCAACCCAACGCCGGAGATCATGCCGGAGGAGGCGCGTGCCGTTGCACCAAACGCCATCATTGCGACCGGTCGCTCGGATTACCCAAATCAAGTCAACAATGTCCTGTGCTTCCCGTTCATCTTTCGCGGCGCTCTCGATGTTGGGGCGACCGAGATCAACGACGCCATGCAGGTCGCCTGCGTCGAGGGGATCGCGGCGCTGGCCCGAACCTCCTCCTCCGCCGAGGCGGCGGCGGCCTACCAGGGCGAGAAACTCGTCTTCGGGCCCGACTACTTGATCCCCAAACCCTTCGACCCGCGTCTCCTCGCCATTGTGGCAGGGGCTGTGGCGGAGGCTGCCTCCAAGAGCGGCGTGGCAAGGCGCCCGATCGCGGATGTCGAGACCTACCGCGCGAAGCTCGACCAGTCGGTGTTTCGCTCGGCCTTCATCATGCGCCGGGTGTTTGACGCGGCGCGGTCGGCCTCGCGTCGAATCGTCTTTGCAGAGGGCGAGGACGAGCGTGTGCTCCACGCCGCGCACGCCATGCTCGAGGAGACCGGAGACACGCCGATCCTGATCGGGCGACCGGATGTCATCGATCTGAGGCTCGAGCGGACGGGGCTGCCGGAGAAGGCAGGCCGCGAATTCGAGATCGTGAACCCCGAGAACGACCCACGCTACCGCGAGTACTGGGAGACGTATCACAAGCTGATGCAGCGCGGGGGGGTCACGCCGGATCTCGCCCGCGCCGTCATTCGCACAAACACGACGGCGATCGCGGGCGTCATGGTGCACAGGGGCGAGGCCGACAGCCTGATCTGTGGGACTTTTGGGCAGTACCTCTGGCATTTGAAGTACATTCGTGAGCTCTTGGGCAGCGCGGGCGATCTGCGTCCCGTTGGCGCGCTCTCCCTTATGATCCTGGAGCGCGGTCCGCTCTTCATCGCCGACACGCAGGTGCATCCGGTCCCGACGGCGGAGGAAATTGCGGAGGTCGCCATTGCCGCCGCCCGTCACGTGCGCCGGTTCGGGTTGGAGCCGAAGATCGCGATTTGCTCGCACTCGCAATTCGGAAACCTCGACACCGACACGGGCCGGCGCACGCGTGACGCGCTGGCACTTCTCGATGCGAGGCCTCGAGACTTCGTCTACGAGGGGGAGATGCACGCTGACAGTGCGCTCGATCCGCGGCTCCGCGCGCGCATCTTCCCGAATTCGAGGCTCGAGGGGCCGGCGAACACGCTGATTTTTGCTAACACCGATGCGTCCTCGGGCGTGCGCAACATCCTGAAGATGGCCGCCAACGGCATCGAGGTCGGCCCGATCCTGATGGGGATGGGCAACAAAGCCCATATTGTCACGCCCTCGATCACGGCGCGCGGGCTCCTCAACATCGCAGCCCTCGCGGGAACGCCAGTGGGGGTCTACGCCTGAGAGGCGTGGCGCGCGGCGAAAGCGCTGCGCCGACTAGCCCTCTGAGAAAGCCTCGTCCGTCAGGACCCGGAGCGGCTTCAAAAGGTAGGTCAGCACCGAGCTCTTGCCGAGGCGGATGTCCGCGGTCACCGTCATTCCCGGTGTCATCGCCCGACCCGGGGCGAGCATCGTGCTGGCCTCCCCTTCCTGACCGAGGTCCAGTCGGACGCGGAAGTAGGTCGAGCCGTCGTCGCGTTGAAAACTTGACGGAGAGACAGAGGCCACAACCGCGTCGACATCTCCGAACCGCGTGAAGTCGTGGGTCAGGATCTTAAGCTGCGCCGTGTCGCCCTCGGCGACAGTGCCGATCCGGTCCGCCGGCACTTCAATCTCGGCAAAAACGCTCGCACTCCTCGGGACGATCTCCGCCACAAGGGCACCGGGTCGGACCACTTGCGCGGCATTGGTCACGGCCAGACTGTTGACCGTGCCCGCCGCGGGCGCGCGGATCGCAGTCCGCTCCAACTGGCTCTCGAGCTGGTCGCGCGCCTTCGAGAGCTCGGCGATCTCGGTCTCGATCTCGGCGAGCGACAGAGCAGCATCCCGGCGGTAGGAGGCAATCAACTCCTCCCGCTGCGCGCCGAGCTCATCGGCCGTTGCCCGTTGCACCGCAACCTCGCCTCTGAGCCGCGCCAACGTGCTCTCGAGGCGCTTGCCTTCTCGGCGCGCATCCTCAAGGTCGAACCGCGCAACGGCGCCAGACTCCGAGAACCGCTCGAACTGATCGATGCGGGCGTTGAGAATAGCGAGTTCCTCCTCCGTGAAGCGGATTTGCGCCTCGGCAGCCCCTCGCTCTGCCTCACTCACAGCCCGCCGCGCGTCGAGTGCGCTGACGCGGGCCCGTCGATACGCAGCGTCGGCGAGCGTCGCACCGATCGCGCCGTCGATCCCGCGAAACTGCGGGCTGTCCGGCGCACCCCCAGCCGGATCGGCCAGTGTCGCGACGAGACGCGCACGGGTCTCGTGGAGCGCGTCGAGCCTGGTGACGACTTTGGCGCGTTCCGCCTCGAGTTCGCTGTCATCGAGCTTCACCAGAAGATCGCCGATGGCGACTTGGCTGCCCTCCGTCACCTGGACGCTGGCCACGATCCCTCCATCGAGATGCTCGACACGGGTGACAAGACCCTCCGGCTTGATCTCGCCAGGACCGGACACGACCTCGTAGACGGGGGTCGCGGCAGCCCAGATCAGAAAGAGCATCAGCGCCGCTGCGATCACCCAGACCGTGTGGGTCGCCGTGGCGAGATGCGACGTCTCCTCGATGAATTCGGCCGCGTCGAGATCGGCAAGCGCGTTCTCGAGCCGCTCGCCCGGCGGAGCTGTTGGAGGATGGACCCGGGTCATGCGGCGCGCGCGCCTCCGGGCGCCACACGTCCGAACTTGAGGGTCACCACCTCATCCGCGAGGTTTGCATGGCTCGGGCGTTCGGAAATCAAAACGATGGTCGTCGTCCGGCGTCGCCGCTCCAGCGCGTCGATCAGCCGGGCCTCCTGCGCCGTGTCGAGACCCGAGAAGGCCTCATCGAGGAGGAGGATCGACGGCTCCTGCAAGAGCCCGCGGGCAACGGCCAGGAGGCGACGCGTGCTCGGCGGCACATCCGCCCAGCCCGCTTCCGTCAGCCGTGTGTCAAAGCCGTCGGGCATGGCCGAAATGCCGTCGAGGATGCCGAGTTCCTCCGTGATTTCGGCAAGCTTTTCCCGGGGCATGTGCGGGCGCGTGAGAGACAGGTTCTCTGCCACGGTGCCGTGAATGAAGAACGGACGATCACCGACATGACCGACTTTGGCGATCAGCGAGCGACGGTCGAGCTGAGCGATGTTGATCCCGCCAAGCAACACGCGGCCCGCCTGCACGGGGTAGAGGCCGAGCGCTGCGCGGAAGAGCGTCGTCTTTCCCGAACCGGACGCCCCGTTCAACAGAACGAACGTGTTCGCTTCGATCTTCAGCGACACGCCGGCGAGTGCAAGGTCGTTCGACCCGGGGTAGCGGAGCGTCACCTGTTCGAACTGCAGCGTGCCCTCGAGGTCGCTGTAGCGCGACCGGCCATGTGGCGCGTAAACCGGCGTCTCGATCGACATAAGCGTGTCGATCTGGCGGATCAGCGAGAGCATCTCGGGCAGGCGCGCCGCAGCGACTGCGGCCTGCTGGACGGGCGCAAAGAGCCGGGTCGACAGGATCATGGTCGCCAAGAGCTGCCCACCCGTCAGCGTGCCGTTCATGGCCAAAAGGGCTCCGATTGCTGCAATCGAACCAGAACTCACCGGCGTGATGGCGGCCGCGAGCGTGGCGAGCAGTCGCGACAGACGCTCCGACCTCCGGCGCGCTTCGACAAGGGTCAGCGTGAGCGGACGGAGCCGCGCGCGCCAGGTGTCGCCGAGCCCGCTCTGCCCGATCTGAGCGCGATGCTCGATTGCCGAGGTCAGAACCTCGGCATGGGTGCGGCGCGCGGCGACTTGTGCGCGGCTCGCCCGGGTGATCGCCGGCACGAGGAGCGCGCTTGCCGCTACGTAGAGCGCAAGAAGGCCCGAAGTTAGGCCGCCGAGTTCAGGGCTGATGGCGAAGACAAACGCGAGCAGGAAGAGCACGATGGGCAGCTCGAGAGCGATCGCGGCGAACGGGCCTTGGATGAACTGTCGGACGGTCTCGAACTGCCGCAGACGGGTGATCTGGTCGTTGACGGGCGTGCTTGTCAGCATCGGCGTGGGCAGCGCCAGGAGCTTGGCAAAGAGCGCTGTGCCCAGGAGATAGTCCATCCGCCCCGCCACACGCGCGATGCCGAAGGCGCGGATGCGACGGAGGCGAAGCTCCACTAGAAAGAGCGCGACGAGCCCGACCAGAATGGCCGTCAAAGTGTCGTAGGCCTTTGACGGTAGCACTGTGTCGAAAATCAGAACTGTCGAGAGGGAGGCGATGACGACCAGCCCGCTGGAAAGGAATGAAACCGCCAAAAGCTCCGCCACTTCCTTTCGAAACCGACCCCAAAGGCTGCGTGTCCAGCCCTCGGTGGCCCGACCCGACGGCGGGATGGCGCTGAAGGTGAGGCATTGGCAGCGGCCGAGCGTCTGAGGATCGACGGGCGCGCCTGTCATCGCATCGCGCAGTATCGAAGCGCCGGCCAGGGGCCTGGAGAGGACCAGGTGCTGTCCGGTGTGGGGCGTGACAATGCTGCCCGTCGGCAGGGCCATCACGCGTGTGCCCCGGCGGATGCGCACTCGGCTTGCAAATCCGAGCCGGCGGAGTGTCGAGCGAATATCGAGAACACCGAAGCCCACGCGGAAAAACGGCAACGCGCCGGCAAGCGCGCGCGGGTCGGGGGTCCACCCGAGCGCGACCAATGCATGCACCATCGCGCGAACGGACGGTCCTTCGAGCGTCGTTCCCCCATACCGCCCGGCGGCGAGGGCATCGATCAAGCCATCGGCTTCGAACTCAGCGATTTGGCTCGCAGATGTCATGCGATCATCCGCCCGTGATAGCCGAGATCGAGCGGCACGGCAGGTGAGCGCTCGACAAGCCGTCCGTCGGCAAGCTCGAAGTGGCGCCCCGCGAGCCGCAGGAAAGATGGCCGAACGGTCACGAGAACCAGAATGCACTCGGACCGCAGTCGCGCCAGTATGTCTCTGAGGCGTGCGTCCTGCGCCCGGTCCAGTCGCACATTGGCTTCATCGAAGAGAATGACATCCGGTCCATGGACGAGGTTGCCGATGATGACGACGCAGTCCCGGATGGCCATCGGCAGCGCAGACGCCGCATCGGCGGACACGTGGTGTTCGTAGCCGTTCCGGTGCCCGTGAATAAAGCCCTCGATCCCGAGCTCGCGCGTCAAGCGCCGAGCCTCCGGCAACCGCATGTCTGGGGCGAAGCCCGTCAGGTTGTCCGCAATCGTGCCATCGAGAAGCCGGTTCTCGCTGGAGAGCATGGCGAACCGCCGGCGCCGATCCCTTGGATCGAACGCTGCACTCGGTTCGTTGTTGTAGCGGACCTCGCCCGACGTCGGCTGGATCTCGCCCGAGATGATCTTGAGAAGGACGGACTTACCTGAACCGTCGGGCCCCACGATGGAGATGCAGTCCCCCTTTTTGAGATCGAGATCGACATCCGAGAACAAGGGGCGCCCACTGCCCTCCAGGCCAACCGCCGAGAGGGTGACCGACTGGACCTCGTCGAGGCCTTTCGTGCC
The DNA here is from genome assembly GCA_039193505.1 of Pseudomonadota bacterium. Classification (GTDB taxonomy): domain Bacteria; phylum Pseudomonadota; class Alphaproteobacteria; order Rhodobacterales; family Rhodobacteraceae; genus Algicella. The sequence goes on from JBCCWM010000003.1 coordinate 20,007, forward strand.
CGCGTGCGTCATCGTCGGCAGCGTCTGCGCCAACTCGCGCTCCGCCCGGGACACGTCTTCCTGCCCGACGAGCAGCGCCTCGATGCGCAGAACCGGCTGGAGCATGCGGCCCGCCAGGACCACGGACGCGGCGAGGGCACCGACGCTGAGCTGCTCGGCAATGACCAGATGGGCACCAATCCCGACGGTCACAATCGGGGCCATCAGGCCGATGGTCGCGGTCAAGCCGTGGGTCAGGTGGACCTGCGCGCTCTGCTCCGAGGCAAGGGGGGCGGAGCGCGCGAGCAGCCGCTCATAGCGGCGGTTGAAGAGGTCCTCCGTCCCGAGGCTCTTCACCCCTTCGATCCCGACAAGTGTTTCGAAGACAAACGCTTGTCGCTGTTCCTCGAGCGGGGCGCGCCGCTCAGCAATGCTCACCTCACGCCGGCGCATCGCGTGAACGGCCACGAAGACCAGGATCAAAAAGCAAACCAGAGAGAGGCCGAGAACCGGAGATATCGCGACCATCAGCGCGGAGAAGGCGATCACAAAGGGCAGATCGAGGATCGCAGCGCTCAGATCCCCGCAATAGTGGGCGCGCACGCGCTCTCCCTGCTGGACCCGAGAGAGGTAGACGGCCGGCGACAGTTGGGCGAGCGTCCGGTCGCGGCCGTCAAAGGCCGCCTCGAGCGTCCGATCGTAGATCGAAAGCGAGAACACGTCGCCCGAGCGCGCCATGATCGCACTCCGCGCCATTCGGATCATCCCCTCGGCCACGATTGCCGAGGCGACGCCGATGGCGAGAAGCGTCAACGTCTCGACGCCCGAATTCGGGATCACCCGATCGTAGATCTGGATCATCATGATGGGCAGCGCCAAGCCAAGAACGTTGGCCGTAAAGGACGCAGCCAGGACTGTGCGATCCCAACGCAGTGCTCTCAGTTCTTGAATGCCGGACACGACCAAGCCTCGGTTTCTCCGAGGCGGGTGTAGTCGAGATTGGCAAAGCAATGATGAATGCCGAGCGGACTGCGTCCGCGGCGCGTGTCACCATGCGATGCGCTCAATCCCGGTGAAATCGACGCTGCCACCATCGTCGAACGTGATCACGCCCGCAGCTTCGTTGCTGAGGTCGAGGGTGTCCGTTCCCTGAGACAGAACGCTTGAGCCGCTGTCGAGAACGAGCGTCCAACCGTTCCCCGTGATGGTGTTTCCCGCAACCGCGGCAGTGCCGCTGGTCATCCCTTCGAGTTCGATCACGTCGGTCCAACTGTCCGCCGCTGTGGTGATCGTGTCGTTCCCTTCGACAGCGCCGACGAAAAACGTGTCGGCCCCGGTTCCACCGTCCATATCGTCGTCGCCGGCACCGCCCCGGAAGATGTCGTCCCCGAGACCACCGACCAAAATGTCGTTCCCGGCACCGCCGTCGAGGGTGTCGTTGCCGCTGCCGCCGTTGAGCTCGTCGGCTCCGGCGCCACCGAAAAACTGGTCATCGCCTGCCCCACCGGTGAGGATGTCCTCCTCGGACATCCCCGTGACGGTTTCACCGCCTGCACCGGCCGTGTGGCTGCCCTGGGCGTCCTGGACATGGATCGTCAGGCTCTCGGAGTATGTGTTGCCGCTGATGTCGCTGACCTCGACCGTCAGGTTGAAGCTCTCGTCGGTCTCAAAGTCGATCGTCTGACCGGAACGCACGCGGATCTCGTTGCCGACGATCTCGAACTTGCCCAACGGATCGGAGATGAGCGTGTAGGTGTGGACATCGTCGGACCCGTCCGGATCCGTCGTGGCGAGCGTCGCAACCGTGTCTCCGGACGGATCGTAGGCCACCCCGATCGTCCCGCCATCAACCACGGTTTCGTTCACCGTGCCGCCGGAGGCGATGGAAATGTCCGTCGGACCGGCATCGTTTATGTAGGCCCGGAGCGTGCTCGCATACACCAGTCCGTTCTCACTAAACCAGATCGCATCAACGTCGTGGAGCGTGTTGGTGCCTTTGTCGCCGACAAGATCGGTGACGGTGAACGTGTCGGTCCCGATGTCATAGGAGATGTCAAAATCGGTTATGCGTGTGTTTGATCCAAAGTTCGCGAAGTCCCAGCCACCGCCACCGTCAAAGTGGTCATCGCCCTGTCCGATGCCAAACGTATCATCGCCAGTGCCCCCGTAGAACGTGTCGTCCGCCGCTCCGAGCCACACAATCAAGCCATCGCTTGTGCCCGTTGCATCCACAATGTCCGCGCCATTGCCGCTGGACGAAAACCGCTCGATGCCGGTGAAACTGCCCGAGACGGTGCCGCTCGATGTGAACGTGCCGGCGCCGCCGCCGCTGTAGACTGCGTGGAAACCGAAGGCCCCGTAGAAATCGAAGACGTCCGAGCCGGTGCCACCATCGATGTTGACGGTGCCGGCCCCACCGTGCAGGAGGAAACGATCGTCGCCGCCATCGCCCGCGGCGACGTCGTTGCCGTGGTCGATTGTGATCACGTCGTCTCCATCGCCGCCATTGAGGATGTCGTCACCCGAACCGTCGGTGATCGCGTCTTCCTCGGACGTCCCCGTGACCGTCTCACCCCCGCCGCCGGCAGAGTAGCTGCCCTCGTAGTCGATCACATTGATCGTTAGGACCTGGTCATGGGTGGCGCCGGTGCTGTCCTCGGTCCGGACCGTGATGTCGAAACTCTCGTCGGTCTCGAAATCCACCGTTTGGCCGGAGAGAACCCGCACCTCGTTTCCGACGATCTCGAACTTGCCGGACGGGTCCGAGACCAGAGTGTAGGTGTGGGTGTCATCTGTATTGGCATCCGCCGTCGCCAGCGTCGCCACCGTGGTGCCCGACGGGTCGTACGCCGTGTCGATCGTGCCGCCATCCGTGACGCTCTCGTTCACGGAGCCGCCCGAGGCGATGGTGACCTCGGTCGGGGCCTGCAAGTCTTCCGCTGTGTACTCAACCCCATTGAAGCGAAACACCTCAATCGTTCTGACAGTGTCCGTGCCTTCGTCGAGCCCGTCGGCAGTGTTCGTGTCCGTTATTGTAAACTCATCATCCGTCACGGAGATGGTGAAGTCGGCCAGATCGCCGCTCCAGACTGCGATGTCGGCTCCGTTGCCGCCGACGACAGTGTCGTCACCCTCTCCCCCTTCGATCGTGTCGTCATTGCCATTGCCTCGGAGGGTGTCGTCGCCTTCGCCACCGCGAATATCGTCGTCGCCACCTTCTCCCGCGATGTTGTCGTCTCCGGTGCCCCCGTCGAGAATGTCGTCATCCCCTCCACCCTCCAGCAGGTCGGCCCCGGCCCCGCCAAAAAGCTGATCGCTGCCGCCGAACCCATTGAGAATGTCACCCCACGAGCCGCCGTAGACGATATCGTTCCCATCGCCGCCGCCAAGGTTCAGCTCTTGTGTCGACAGGCGGCCATCGATGGTGTCGTCCCCGGCCCCTGAGTCGAACTCGCGAACGCTCGTGAACGTCCCGTTGAGGGTGCCAGTGCTGACAAATGTCCCAAAATCGTCACCCATGAAGACGGCTGTGACGTCGTGCGCCCCGTCGATGTCGATCTCATCCCAATTCGCGCCGCCGATGATGGTCACAGTCCCGTTCGACGTGTCGAGGACAAAGTCGTCCTGACCCGAGCCACCGTCCAGGACATCGGTGCCGTCGCTGCCAATCAGAGTGTCGGCGCCGCTGCCACCGGTGATCAGGTCCTCTTCTGACGTGCCGGTGATCGTTTCGCCTCCGTTGCCCGCGGTGTAGCTTCCTTCATAGTCCTGAACGGTGATCGTGAGGATCTGGTCGTGGGAGTTTCCGTTGATGTCCGTCGTCCGAACGGTGATGTCGAAGCTGGTGTCGGTCTCGAAGTCGATCGTCTGTCCGGACCGGACACGGACCTCATTCCCGACGAGCTCGAACTTGCCCGAGGTGTCGAGGACCAGAGTGTAGGTGTGAATGTCGTCCGCGCCGCTTGCATCTGTGGTGGCCAGCGTGGCCACTGTGGCGCCCGAGGGATCGAAGGCTAATCCTATGGTCCCACCGTCGACGACGGTCTCGCCGACCGAACCGCCGGAGACAAAGCTCACGGCCGTCGGGGCTGAGCCATCGGCATAGGCTTGGATCTGAGCTGCCGTGTAGTCGGTGCCGTTGAAAGTGAAGGTCTCGATCCCGCGCACCGTGTCCGCCCCCTCGTCGAGCCCATCGCCGGTGTCGGTATCAGTGATCGTGTAGGTGCCCGTGGCGCCGTCATAGCCGATGGTGAAGTCTGTCAGGTCACCCATCCAGACGGCCCGGTCGTTGCCGCCGTCGCCGTCGACGATGTCATTGCCGGCTCCGCCCGCCAGCGTGTCATCGCCCATCTGGCCCGAGACCTGATCGTCGCCGCCCCCACCGTCGGCGACGCCGCCGCTGGCGTGCACGACGATGTTGTCGATCCCGGAGGAGCCGGTGACGCTGGTTTCGGCGACGCTGTTGTCGATGAAGTTTCCGCTGACGCTCAGCGTCTCCGCGACATCGTCGACCGACACGGAGATCGCCTCGGGCGCGGTTGTCTCGTAGAGGTCCGAGGCCGTGACGTACACGGTGAGTGTCGTCGCCGCTTCGAAGTCGATGTCGGCGCCGCTCTTCACCCTAAGCTCGTTGCCGATGACCTCGAAATTGGGGTCTGAGACCGGGGTGCCCGCTGCATCGGTCAGCGTGTAGACAATCGTCTCGCCATCGGCGTCGGTCGCAGGGAACGTTCCGACCACCGTTCCCGCGAGGCTGTTCTCGACAACCGATCCGCCGCTGCTGAGGGCCGGTGCATCGGGTGCTGTGTTGTTCGCCCGCGCCACCATCTCAGCGTAGGTGTAGAGAACGCCGTTGAACTCAAACTCCTCTACTTCTCTGACAGTGTCAGTGCCCTCATCGAGGCCGTCGCCCGCGTTGAGGTCTCGGATCGTGAACTCGTCGGAGACGCCGTCATGGGAGATCTCAAAATCCGATATGTCGCCCGACCAGACAGCACGGTCCGTGTCTTCGCCGCCGTCGACATCATCATCGCCGGCACCCCCCGACAGCGTGTCTTCGCCCAGTCTGCCGTCTAGGTGGTCGTCTCCGGCGCCGCCCCACAATTCGTCTCGACCCGTGTTCCCCTCTAAGAAGTCGGCGCCCGCACCGCCAAAAATCTGATCGTCTCCGCCGTTGCCCAGGATCCTGTCATCGCCGGAGCCGCCGGTGAGCACGTCGCTCCCGCCTCCACCCTCGAACTCGACGCGGGTTGTCGCGACGCTGGCATTGATCGTGTCGTCGCCGCCTCCCCCGTTGATCTCGGCAATGCCCGAGAACGAGCCGCTCAGGTTGTCATCACTGCTGATCGTGCCGGCATCATCCCCAGAGAAGGTGACGGTCACCGAGCCAGAGCCCGCAAAGTCGATCTCATCGTGACCGGTGCCGCCAATGACCGAGACAGTTCCGTCGCCGGTGTCGAGCTCGAAATCGTCGTCTCCGGCCCCACCGTCGAGGACATCCGTCCCGCCGCTGCCGATCAGCGTGTCATTGCCGGATCCCCCGGTGACAGTGTCCTCCTCAGACGTGCCAGTGATCGTCTCACCGGTGTTCCCGGCGGTGTAGCTGCCCTCGTAGTCCACCACGTTGATCGTCAGGATCTCGTCATGGGAGGTGCCGTTGATGTCCGTCGTGCGAACCGTGATGTCGAAGCTCGGGTCGGTCTCGAAGTCGATCTCCTGGCCCGAGCGCACGCGGACCTCATTGCCCACGATCTCGAACGTGCCCGACGGGTCCGAGATCAGGGTATAGGCATGGATGTCGTTGCTGCTCGCGTCGGTCGTGGCGAGCGTTGCGACCGTGCTGCCCGATGGATCGTATGCGAGGCCGATCGTTCCGCCGTCGGCGACTGTCTCGGCGACTGTTCCGCCCGATGCTATGGTGATCAAAGTGGGGGCGGACCCGTCGATGAAGGCGTCGAGGTTGTCGGTCGTGTAGTCGACGCCGTTGAAGCGGAAGATCTCTACGTCCCGCACGGCGTCGCTGCCTTCATCGAGGCCGTCCCCGGTCACCGTGTCGGTGATCGTGTAATCTGTCCCATCGAAACTGATCGTGAAATCGCTGATGTCCCCAAACCAGACTGCCGTATCTGTGTCCGCGCCGCCCCGAAGCGTGTCATCACCCGCGCCGCCGCGCAGTGTGTCGTCATCATCGTTCGAGGACAGGAAGTCGTCGCCGGCCCCACCGATCAAGATGTCATCGGCGCCCCATGAGTAGAGAGTGACGCCGTCCGTCGTGGCGCTGGCGTCAAAGTTGTTCGAGCTGTTGGTGCCTCGGACCTCCGCGATGTTCTCGAACGTGCCGGTCGCAGTGCCGCTGTCCGCGGTGAACGTGCCCTCGCCATTGTCGTTGAAGACAACCGTGAATGCATTGCCATGGACGGAGAGGGTGTTGGTTCCGGTGCCGCCATCGACATGGGAGACGCCACTGTTCGGATCGATGGTGATCGTATCATCGCCGTCGCCGCCGAGCAGCGTGTTGTTGCCGCCGGCACCGCTGTTAATCTGATCATCGCCGGCGCCGCCGTCGATCACGTCATCTCCGATGCCACCGGTGAGCGCATCCTCCTCCGAGGTGCCGGTGACGCTTCCTCCACCGGCGCCGGAGGTGTTGGCGCCCTCGTAATCCACAACGGTGATCGTCAGGGTCTCGTCATGCGTGTTCCCGCTGATGTCGGTGGTGCGAACCGTGATGTCGAAGCTCGGATCGGTCTCGAAGTCGATCTCCTGGCTTGCGCGGACGCGAACCTCGTTGCCGACGATCTCGAACTTGCCCGAGGGATCGGACAGGATGGTGTAGCTGTGAACGTCGTCGCCGTTCGGATCGGTTGTCGCCAGCGTGGCAACAGTCGCACCTGACGGATCGAATGCGCTGGCGATGCTGCCGCCATCGCTCACCGTCTCATTCACAGTGCCGCCCGAGGCAATGCTGATCGCCGTGGGCGCGTCATCGGCGATGTAGGCCTGGATCTGAGCCTCGGTGTAGTCGGCCCCGCCGAACCGGAACACCGCGAACTCCGCCACGCTGTCCGTGCCTTCGTCGAGGCCATCGGCAGTGTCGGTGTCCGTGACGGTGTAGCTCGACCCATCGTAGGTGACGGTGAAGTCCGTCAGCTCGCCCGACCAGATCGCGACGTCTGTGTCGCCGCTGGCGCCGCTGCCGCTCGCCCCGAAGAGCGTGTCGTTCCCCGCGCCGCCGGCGATCTCATCGGCACCTGATCCGCCCCGGATGACGTCGTCGCCCTCATCGCCCGAAATCGTATCCGCGCCGGACGCGCCGTAGGCTGTGTCCGACCCGGCACCGAGCGTGATGATGTCGTCGCCGCTCATCCCGCTGACATGGTCGCTGCCGCCGCCCGCCGAGATCGTGTCCGCTCCGATCGAGCCCACGATGATGTCGCCGAGCCCAGTGCCGGTGACCGAGCCCGTGCCGAACAGGATGTCGGCGTAAGGAACCGAGACGTCCTGGAATTCAAGCGTCTCAACGTCCCAGACGGTGTCGGTCGTGTTGGTTGCGAAGGACGACACCTGAAGGCTGCCATCGCCGTTCAGCCAGAAAACGACGTCGGAGAAGAGGGCGTCCGCGAAGACAGCCGTGTCGTCGCCGCCGCCGCCATAGAGGTCGTCGCTGCCGGCGCCGCCCTCCAGCCGGTCGTCGCCATCGCCCCCGGAGAGCGTGTCATCCCCGGTGCCGCCCGTCAGCGTGTCCTCCTCGGACGATCCGGTGACCGTCTCGCCGCCTGCCCCCGCCGTGTAACTCCCTTCATAGTCCTGAACATTGATCGTCAGGACCTCGTCATGGGAGTTGCCGCTCAGATCCGTCGTTCGGACCGTGATGTCGAAGCTCTGGTCGGTCTCATAGTCGATGGTCTGACCCGCCGCGACGCGGATTGTGTTGCCGACAATCTCGAACTTGCCAGACGGATCGGAGACGATGGTGTACGTGTGGATGTCGGCTACATCGGCATCCGACGTGGCGAGCCTTGCAGCCACCGTGCCCGCGGGATCGAGGGCCACGCCGATTGTGCCGCCATCCGTCACGCTCTCGCTCAACGTGCCTCCTGAGGTGATGGTGATGGCCGTCGGCGCAGTGTCGGCGGCCAGCGCCAGAATCTCGCTTTTTGTGTAGACCGCACCGTTGAACGAGAAGAACTCGACCCCGGTGACTGTGTCCGTGCCTTCGTCGAGGCCGTCCCCGGCATTGGTGTCGGTCACCGTGAACGTGTCGGTCGCGCCGTCATAGGTGATCGTGAAGTCTGCAAGGTCGCCCGCCCAGACTGCCGTTTCGATGCCTGCCCCACCGACCAAAGCATCATCGCCGGCCCCGCCTGTCATGGAGGTCTCGTCGGTGTCGATGATCTCCGCACTGACCGCGTTGCCACTGCCGTCGGCGCCAACGCTCTTCCAGACGGCGACAAGTCGACCATCGTCGAGCGTGGTCAGGTCCAGATCTGCCTGATTGCCGCTTTCAAACTCGTTGAGTTGGAGTTCCCCGGTGATCGCAGTGCCGTCGTCTTCGAACAGACGAAACATCGCCGCATCGCCAGAGCCATCGACACCAACGCTCGTCCACCCGATGGCAAAGCCGCCTGACGCGGTCTTCGTGATGGTCGGATCCACCTGGAAGCCCACCGTGGTCTCGTTGACGACGCGGTCCGATGTCACGGGCGTTCCATCGGTCTCCAACACCCGCAGAAAGACGCCCATCTGGTGGCCATCGTGGCCCCAGCCCTCCCACGTCACGATGAGACGGCCATTGTCGAGCTGAACGATATCCGGATCGGACTGTGTGTGTTTCGTCCTACTGTTCAGCAACACCTCGCCGCCCAAAGCCGTGCCATCGGCGGCAAATCGTTGCATGAAGATGTCGTCAGTGGAGCCGTTCGGGGACTCCCACACAACGACGAAGCCGCCGTCGTCCAGGGCCGTCACTTTGAGATCTTCCTGTGCCCCGGTCACACTCGTGTTGACCTGGCTTTCGCCGCCGACGGGCGATCCGGCGGCATCGTAGCGCTGCAAGGCGATGGCGGTTCCGCTGCCATCCAACCCGGTCGCCTCCCAGGCGACAACAAATCCCCCGTCGTCGAGACCCGTCACTCTTGCGTCGTTCTGGTCGTAGGTGGTTGTCGTGTTGACCTGTGTCTCGACACCCACCGGATCGCCGGCAGAATCGAAGCGCTGAAGGTAGACCCCGTTGCCATCTCCGTCCTGCAGCTCCGACTCCCATGTCACCACAAACCCGCCATCTGTCAGGCTTGCAACCGATGGGTTTCCTTGACCCTCTGCCGTTGTTGTGTTGACCAGCACCTCACCGCCCACAGGGGAGCCATCCGCAGCGTAGCGCTGCGCGTAGATCCCCAGGCCGTCGCCGTCTTGACCGTCAGATTCCCAAACGATGACAAAGCCGCCATCGGCGAGCGACGTGACGGACGGATCCTGTTGATCGAGGGCCGTGGTGGTGTTGACGATCACCTCCTGCGAGCCGCCGTCAAAGCTGCTGGTTCCCGCCCCGCCCAACAGAGTGTCATCGCCCGCACCGCCGATCAGGGTGTCGGCACCTTCGCCGCCGGTCAGAACGTCCTCCTCAGAGGTTCCGGTCACGGTCTCGCCGCCATCCCCGGCGGTGGCGCTGCCCTCGTAATCCACCACGTTGATCGTCAGGATCTCGTCATGGGAGGTGCCGTTGATGTCCGTCGTGCGAACCGTGATGTCGAAGCTCGGGTCGGTCTCGAAGTCGATGCTTTGGCCGGCGCGAACCCGCACCTCGTTGCCGATGATCTCGAACTTGCCCGAGGGATCAGAGACAAGCGCGTAGCTGTGGATGTCCCCGGCGCCCGACGCATCGGTGGTGGAGAGCGTCGCGACCGAGGTTCCCGAAGGGTCGTAGGTCACGTCGATGGAGCCGCCGTCGGCGACCGTCTCCCCCACTGTCCCTCCGGTCATCGTGATGGCGGTGGGTGCGCTGCCATCGACGAATGCGTCGATGGTGGCCGCGGTGAAATCGACACCGTTGAAGCGGAAGATCTCGACGTCACTGACGGTGTCCGTGCCCTCGTCAAGGCCATCGGCAACGTCCGTGTCGGTGATCGTGTAGGATGTCCCATTGAACGAGATCGTGAAGTCGGTGATGTCGCCCGCCCAGATGGCCGTGTCCGTATCGCCGCGCCCGTCGAGCGTGTCGTCGCCGGCATTCCCCCGCAACGTGTCGTCGCCATCGCCGCTCTGCAGGTAGTCGTCGCCCAGGCCACCGATCAGAACGTCGTTGCCGCCCCAGTCCCGGACCGTCACACCGTCCGTGGTGACGCTCGCGTCGATGACGTCGTCTTGGATGGTTGCGTTGATCTCTTCGATGCCGACAAAAGTGCCCGTGACCGTCCACGTGGTGGACGCGAAGGTCCCTGCCCCATTCGACAGGAAGGTGAGCGTGTAGCCGCCACTCGAGATGTCGAGGCTGTCCTGTCCGGCCCCACCGTCGACATGGGTCGTATCGGAGGTGCCGTGCACGCGAAGACGATCGTCGCCATCGCCGCCCGACAAGGTGTTGTTGCCGGAGCCGCCATCGTCGAGGACATCGTCCCCGTCGCCACCGGACAGATCGTCGTCGCCCGCGCCGCCGGTGATCGTGTCTTCTTCCGATGTGCCTGTGACCGTCTCGCCTCCGGCGCCCGCGGCATAGCTCCCCTCGTAGTCCTGCACGTTGATCGTCAGGATCTCGTCATGCGTGTTCCCACTGATGTCGGTGACACGGACCGTCAGGTCGAAGCTCGTGTCGGTCTCATAGTCGATGGTCTGGCCAGAGCGGACGCGAACCTCGTTGCCGACGATCTCGAACGTGCCGGATGGGTCGGAGATCAGTGTGTAGGTGTGGATGTCGTCCGCGTCGGCATCAGCGGTGGCGAGCGTGGCGACCGTCGCGCCGGAGGGATCGAAGGCGACGCCGATGGTCCCGCCGTCCGCGACGGTCTCGTCGACCGTCCCGCCCGAGGCGAGTGTGATCAGCGTTGGCGCCGTGTCAGCGGCATAGGCAAGGATCTGCGCCTCGGTGTAGTCCGTCCCGGCGAAGGTGAAGGTCTCGACCTCCCACACGCGGTCTGTCCCCTCGTCGAGGCCATCGGCCGTGTCGGTGTCGGTGATCGTGAAGATGCCACCTCCAAAGGAGATGTCGAAGTCGCTGAGGTCGCCAGCCCAGATCGCGCGATCATCGCCGTCATCGCCTTCGATGTCGTCATCGCCGGCGCCCCCCTCGACCACGTCGTCACCGTCGCCGGCATCGATGTAGTCATCGCCGGAGCCGCCAGTGAAGACGTCGTCCCCGTCCCGGAGGAAGACCGTCAGCCCGCCATCATCCGCGCCTGCATTGATCGTGTCGTCCTCATCCGTCCCGTCGACCTCTTCGATCTCGACAAAGCTCCCCGACGAGGTGTTCGACAGGGCAGCGAAAGTGGCGGCGCCACGCCCGGTGAAGGTCACGGTGACACCGCTTCCGCCATCGGCGTCGAAGTCCACTATGTCGTGATCGTCGCCTCCGAAGATGGTTGTGGTTCCGTCGTCCATGTCGACGTCGAAAAAGTCGTCCCCGGCGCCGCCGTGGAGATGGTCAGTCCCGCTCCCGGCAAAGAGCGTGTCATCGCCCGCGCCGCCAAAAGCGATGTCGTCCCCGCCGTCGACAAGAATCGTATCGTCGCCGGACCCACCGGTGATGTGATCGTCACCACCGTTGCCGTCGAGCTCGAGACCGACCGTGTCGAGGCTCGCATCGAAGGTGTCGTCGCCACTCGACCCCTCGAGC
>JBCCWM010000004.1:0-30206 GCA_039193505.1 Pseudomonadota bacterium
CCGACGAGGCGGACGATGGCGTCGTCGTTCGGGACCATGCCGATGACCTCGGCATGCCGCGTCCCCTCTCGGGGCGCCCGCCCCGGCGGTTTGGTCGATCTGGGCCCTCGGTTTGCGGGTGGGGGGACATGGAAGCCGGGACGTCGTCGCGGGAGCCGTCCATCAGGGCGCCGAGCCTGGGATGCTGTTCGCGGAGCGCGTCCGCGACGATCTCCCAGGTGTCTCGGCCTCAACCTTGGTTTCTTGGGCAACGACGGTCTTCAGCATTGCCGCGATCGCGGTGAGCTGCTTGGCGGGCGCCTGGGCAGTCCGCATCCAGTGAATGCGGCACGCCGGGTGGGCGACCCGCCGCGCCACGGCCCGGAGGCCCTTGCGATCGCCTGCGTCACGCCCCGCAGGCCACGATTGGCCAACGAATGCAGGCGCTCGGTCCAGAATGTCTCTGCCTCCGAGGGGCCGGTGGCGACCGTCGTGGCTCTCTTCGAAGTCGGTCGTTCCACTTTACGATGGCGTTCGGGCTGATCGTCCAACATATCACTCTCGAGGTCAGCCGTTTGGCCACCGCGACCGCTTTGGCTGGATCGATCTGCGGCCGTACCGGAGGACGTCTTACCTGCCTGGGGCGAGTTTTCGCATATCTAGGTTAGATCTGCTCTTCCTTGGTTGCTTTGAAAGTGCACCCGTCGCCCCAGATGCAAAGTATGATCACCGCCAGTTTTCGAGCGGCCAAAACAGAATGCTTGGGGACATTCGTCCACTCAGCCTCACGGCCCGGGCCCGCAGGGGTGAAGCGCGCTGTGCGTAGCTGATCAGAGTGAATCCTGCTGCGCAGGGCGGCCGCCCTAAATCGCTGTCTCCGCAATTGTCGATCCGGCCTGATAAGCCTACGTTGCCAGATTAGCATCGCCTCGGGATGAGGCCAAGACAGGTCCCAACGTCAGAGGTGCGCGTGCAGCGCGTCTCATCTTCCAACGTCGGCGACACCGGGAACAACGCCCGGAACTGTCATCGGGCGTTGTGCGGGATCGCTGTCACGCGCGATCTAACCTGTTCATCTTCCATTGCATCGGCTGCCGCACACGGAGCTTTGCGGACCTGATTGAAGGCATCCGGCATGAGTTCAACGACCAGATCGCTCTGGCCTGCCTCGGGAAGTTGGTCTCGGAACCCGCGGCGCTGGCTGGATCGGTGAATCGCTGTCATCCTGATACTGAGTGTTTTAGCACGCGAACATGCGCTTCAAGATCCTTGCACACCCTGTTCAGGCGCTCCCGCGTGCCGATCAACACCCGCACCCGTACCGAGGCTTCGCAGCGGATATGCACCGGCGTGAACCAACCCGTCCAGGCCAGATGTGCAAGCCCCTCGACATCGCCGCGAGCCGTCTTGTCGATCCGGCCGGAGAGCGCCTTATGCGCGAGGCGCGCATCGATCCAGACGGTCGGTGGCCCGACTTTAGTCAACTCGCGCGCCAGCCAAATCGCTATGATCCTGGCGCGGCGATCCGATCCAGGGCTGTTGGAACAGTGCTGCGGAGCAGCGCCGCGCCCGCCTCGTTCACGACACAGATCGATACTTCTTGGAGAGAGACGTCGAGGCCCAAATTGTGGGCCATGGGCGTTCCTTTATACGGCTAGATTTGGTGACGCCGATCTTTTCGGAACTCTTTCGCCTCAGGCGAGCGATCACCGAAATCGCACCATGTCGTTCGCCTTGTTGTGACCGCCCACGCTGGCGGATACTGCCGGAGCCTCAGAGGTTACATTAACAAAGCCACTGCCGTCCGACTGTGTCGACACAGCTTGATGTAGTCCTCGTGCTCCTGTCCTGCCCTCACGCTCTGTCACGACCAGCCGTCGTCAGCACAACACCCCAATGGGACCTTTTTCGATCTTCGTCAGGAACTTGTTGTCTGACATCGAGCTTGCTTAGGCGCCGACCGTTGCATCGGGAAGCGCCCGGCCGCCGGCCGCATCTGCCAGTTGTTGCATGCTCAGTACACGTGCCAATCCACCGGTTCGATCGGAAACGGGCGAGGCCGATGAAGCCTGCCATTGCCAAAATCGCGTACTTGGGGCGCGGCTCCGGCCCGTCCAAGACCAAGGCTCAATGAGCCGACCCATCTAACCGTGGCACGAGCGACCGCGCGCCGTGCGGATGCGCCTGCCCGCGTCGCCGACGCGCCCGGTCGCGGGCGACAGCTTCACACACGGCACCGGCGCGCGCCCAACGACCATGCCGTCAACCAACGGCTGACACGGCGCTCGCAGCGTGTCCAGCACAGGGACTGACATGACCTGTCCTCCCGAACAGTATGGATCACGGACCAGCACCTGGGGGGCATCCTTTGGCATTCAGGTCTTGAGCGAGACGCCCGAGCAGCCGCGTTGGCGAAGTCATGTCACCCATCACGCCCAGCGGCAGGCGGCGCCCGGCCGCCAGCCCGCGTCGCGCGGGGGTCACCCGAACACACCGAAGACGCAGTGGTTTCGGTCTGTAGAGGCGCCGTCGGGCGCGAGGCTCCGGCCCCGCCGCGTGCGCTGTGGTCTCAGCCCCGCCCGATAGCGGCAGGCGCCCCTCTTCTCCGTGCGGTGGCCCGAGAAAGCGGTCGAGGTCAGGTTTCACACGTGTCGATCCGTTGGCGTCACGAGCGGCGGCGATTGTCGGGTGAACCAGCCTGCGCACTCCGCTGCGCCTTCTTTGCGATCTGAGGCGGGTGTCCGCTTGGCAGAATTCGCCTGTGCTCCTGATCGTCGCCGAAATGCGCGGCAGCGTGGATGTTGCAGTCAACGGCGTCGACCTGCCAGACAGCCCCTTGCGGGAGCGCGGCGTCTCCATGGTGCCAGCGCGCGAGTTCGGCTGGGTGAGCGTGGATTGCAAGGGGTTCCGCTGCGACGGCGCCTTTGAAATCCGGTCTGGGCCCGCCCTCGTGTCACCACAGCCGGGCTGTGGGCGCGGAAGAAAGGGTCGGTTTGGACCCATCTTGCACCCGACGAGCACATGCCGGATCTCTCAGCGGGACGCGGAGCCTTCGCACTCCGTGTTGCGGCCTTTGCCGCCCTCCGTGCGGCTGAATGGACCCGTAAAGCTCTGCGCCTTCGACGCAGGCTGGCTTGGCGCGACCGGGTCGCCGCGGGAGTGAGAAACCTGGCGCGGCGTCCCTTCATTGCCTCTGACGTCTTTTCGACGCGGTCATCGTCGCCCCGCGTCGTGCGGGCGTTGGCTCTGAACGCGAAGCCCTCGCCGCAGGACCGGCCCGGAACGAAGCCGTTGCCCCGACCCGTGCGCGCGACGCCGCCACTCTTGGGGGGGCGGGCCACTCCCTGAGCCTCGCTGCTTCTATAACGTACACTGCGGGGTCGGCCTCACGCGATATCGCAACAGGAGATAACAGCGCGGGGTCCAACCGATCGTTGACATGTGTGGGGCGCCGCCACGATCCGGGACTGACCGAGCGCGCCAAACTTGGGGCACAACGGGCCGCGATCGACCAGCGATCGCAATCATCCGACAGCGCATCCAGCGCCGGAGTGGGCTGGTGGGTCGGCTCCTCTGCCCACCTCGACCCCGAAGTGCGCCTCGAGTGTCGAGAGCCGGCGCATGGGCGTCACTCCGTTTGGTGGGTCCGTCGGGCAGCCAGGAGCCACTCCCGATTGCCGTCAGCCCCAGTGATGGGGCTCTCCGTCACGCCGGCCACCTCCCAGCCTGACGTCGAGACGAAGTCCTGCACGCGCGCAACCGCGCGGCTCCAATCCGCAGGATTTCGGACAACGCCACCCTTTCCGACCTCCTTTGGCCCGAGCTCAAACTGGGGCTTGATCAGCGCGACCAACCATGCGCCCGGCCGCGCTCGACGGAGTGGCGCGGACAGCGCTTTGGTCAGCGAAATAAACGACACATCCGCGGCGATCCAGTCGACAGGCGGCACCTCGTCGGCCACGTCGCGCGCGTTGAGACCGTCAAGCACCTGGACGCGGGGATCTGCGCGCAAACTGGGGTGGAGCTGATCGCGCCCCACATCGAGCGCGTAGACCTCCGCTGCGCCGCGGGACAGGAGCACCTCCGTGAACCCTCCGGTGGACGCCCCGACATCGAGCGCCGTCCCGGAGGGAGCCACGCCGAAATGCTCCAACGCGTGGAGAAGCTTCAGCGCCCCACGCGACACCCACGGACAGGGATCGTGGGTGAGCGCGATCTCGCCGTCGCCCACGAGTGTCGCAGGGCGGGTCGCGACGTCGCCGTTCAGCGTCACCGCCCCGGCGCGGATCAGGGCATGCGCCTTCGAGCGGCTCGGCGCGAGGCCCTTGGCGACAAGCGCCTGATCGAGCCGGGCAGACGCTTTAGGCAGGGTCGATCCAGTCGGCCTGCGCACGCAGATCGGCGAAGGGCAGCCGAAGGCGGAGGCTGAGCCAGCCGGGAAAACGCAGGGTCAGCGCCGGACCCAGAGGCTCGACCCGCACGCCCTCGAGGCGCCGACAGCGAATGTGCCCGCCCGCGCTCCAGACCACGCCGCGACCTCCGTCGATCAGCTTGAGGAGGGCCGCGAAACCATCATCGGCGAGCACGATCCGCGCCACATCCACCTCCGGCTCATAGCCTGCCCAGGCCTCCCGCACGAGACCGCTGTCGAGCACCCGCTTGCGTCGCCAGAGCGACCACACCGCCGCTCCATCGCCCGGTGCGGGCGCCGGCCGCTTGGGCCCCACCACCGAAATCATTTCACTCCCCCGTTTTCCCTCGAACCCTATGCCGTTCCCGTTCGTCGCACCATGCCGAAGATCCTCACTCCGCCGCCCGCAAATCCAAAAATCCACCCGACTGCCGTTGCCAGAGCCGCGCGTAGAGCCCCCCGGCTGCGAGAAGCGCGTCGTGATCGCCCTCCTCCGCGATCCTGCCGGCATCCATCACCACAATCCGATCCATCGCCGCGATGGTCGACAGTCGGTGCGCGATGGCGACCACGGCCTTGCCCGCCATCACCTCGGCGAGGGCATCCTGGATCTCGGCCTCCACTTCCGAATCGAGGGCGGATGTCGCTTCGTCGAGAACCAGGACAGGCGCGTCCTTCAGGATCGCGCGCGCCAGCGCAATCCGCTGGCGCTGCCCGCCCGAGAGCTTCACGCCCCGCTCCCCGAGGAAGGCATCGTAGCCTCTGCCGCCGGTCAGATCCTCGAGCCTCTGGATGAAGTCATGGGCCGAGGCCCGCTCCGCCGCGCGCACGACCTCCGCGTCCGTCGCATCCATTTGGCCGTAGCGGATGTTTTCCCGCGCGGGGCGGTTGAACATCGCCGTCTCCTGCCGGACGACGGAGATCTGGCGGCGGAGCACGTCCTGCTCCAGATCCCTCAGATCGACACCGCCGAGTGTCACGCGCCCGCCCTCGACATCGTAGAGGCGGAGGAGGAGCGAGACGACCGTCGACTTGCCGGCGCCGGACTGCCCGACCAGCGCAACCTTCTCGCCCGGCCGCACTGTGAGCGACAACTCGTGGAGCGCCGGGCGCCCCTCCTGGCCATAGTTGAACGAGACCTGCTCGAACCGGATCTCGGAGGCGTCGCGCGGCAGCGCCGCAGGCGCGGGCGGATCGCTGACCTCATGCGGAGGCGAGAGCGTGCGGATCCCATCCTCGACCTCGCCGAGATTGGCAAAAATCCCGAGCGCCGTGAAACTGACCCAGCCCGACATCTGTGCGAGGCGCGTGGCGATCATGCCCGCCATCGCGATGTCCCCCGCGCTCGCGATCCCAACCTGCCACAGCCAGAGCATCAGTCCGATCAGCAGCACCGGCAGCGCACCCGCCAGCGCAAAGAGCGCGAGGCGGAACACCACAACCAGGTCTCCAAAGGCGAGCGCTGCAGTTCGGAACCGGCCGAGCGCCTCAATGGCCGCCTGGTCCTCATGCTTGCCGTGGCTGAAGAGCTTCACGGTCGCGATGTTCGTCAACGTGTCGACGATCTGCCCGGTCACCATCGCCCGCGCGCCTGCGCGCGCGCGCGAACGAACGCGGATCCTCGGCACAAAGAACTTGATCAGAAGGACATAGGCCACCACCCATCCCACAAGGACCAGCGTCAAATAGGGATCGACAAGACCCATCAGAAGCATCGCGCCGATCGCCGAGGCTATGGCAAAGCCCGCGATGTTGCAGGTCTCAACGATCACATCGGTCAGCGCGCTCGAGCATTGCTGCGCCTTCTGCGCGATCCGTCCGGCAAAATCGTCGTCGAAAAAGCGCATCGACTGGCCCAGCGTGTGACGGTTCAGCCGCGTCAGGATCAGGGGGTAGAGGTTCGGACCGAGCGCGACAGAGGTCAGCGCCGCGTTGAACGCCATCAGCGCCGGGCGCACGGCGAAGAGAAAGACAGCGATCAGGACGAGGGGCAGCCACGCCTCGGCCAAGAAATTCGGGCCGGTGTCTTGCGCGCTGTCGATCACCCAGCCGACGAAGAAGGCCGTCAGCACCTCCGAGAGACCGACAGCGACAGACACGGCCAGCGCAAGGTTGATCGTCGGGAACGCCCCATTGAGCGACCAGCGCACAAAGGGAACCAGCCGGTCGGGCATCGCCCCCTCGGCGGGGCGGACCGGGTCGACCATGCGGCCAATGGCATCAAGGATCACTGCACTTCTCCTCACTCGGCGGCGTGGTCGGTGGCGAGGAAGCCTCCCGACTGGCGTTGCCAGAACCCGGCATAAACCCCACGCTGCGCCAGGAGCGCGTCGTGGCTGCCATCTTCGACGATGCGCCCGCCCTCCATCACCACGATCCGATCCATCCGGGCAATGGTCGACAGGCGGTGCGCGATGGCGATCACGGTCTTCCCTTCCATGACATGGGCGAGGCTCTCCTGGATCTCAGCCTCGACGACGCTGTCGAGGGCGGAGGTCGCCTCGTCGAGGATCAGCACCGGCGCGTCCTTCAGGATCGCGCGCGCCAGCGCGATCCGCTGGCGCTGCCCGCCCGAGAGCTTCACGCCCCGCTCTCCGAGATAGGCCTCGTACCCTCTCCGCCCTTTGAAATCCTCGAGCTCCAGAATGAAGTCGTGGGCCGAGGCGCGGCGAGCGGCCTCATAGATTTCGCCCTCGGTGGCATCGGAGCGGCCGTAGCGAATGTTGTCGAACGCAGAGCGGTTGAACATCGCCGTCTCTTGCCGCACCACTGCGATCTGGCGCCGGAGCGCGGCCTGCGTCAGATCGCGGAGGTCGATCCCGTCGAGCGTGATCCGACCGTCGCTCAGCTCGTAGAGCCGGAGGAGGAGCGAGGTGACCGTCGACTTGCCGGCCCCGGACGCCCCGACCAAGGCCAATTTCTGGCCGGCAGGAACCTCGAGCGAGAACTGCTCGAGCGCGCGTCCCGCGCTTCCATAGCCAAACGTGACAGCGTCGAACCGCACCGCGCCCGTCGCGCGGTGCTCTGCAGCCGCCCCGTCCCGATCCGTGATCTCATGCGGGGGCGCCAGAGTGTCGATCCCGTCCTCGATCTCGCCGAGATTGGCAAAGATCCCGACAGCCGCGAAGCTCACCCGGTTGGTCACCTGGCTGAGCCGAACCGCAACCATCGCTGCTAAGGCGATGTCCCCCGTCGACGCGGCGCCGAGCGTCCAGAGCCAGACGCTGCCCGAGATAGCCAGGAGGGGCAGTGTGCCGGCGAGCGTCATCAAGAGAAACCGGAACTGCGCCGACATGGTCCCGAACTCGACCGCGCGCGCGCGAAACCGCTCGAGCGCGTCGCGTGTCGCGCGGTCCTCATGAGCATCATGGGCAAAGAGCTTCACCGTGGAGATGTTCGAGAGCGTGTCGACGATTTGCCCGCTGACCACCGTCCGCGCCCCGGCCCGCGCCTTTGAGCGGGTCTGCACGCGCGGAATGAAATAGCGGATCAAAAAGAAGTAGAGCACGAGCCAGACCGAGAAGGCGAGGAGCAGCCTCGGATCCACGCTCCCGAACAAAAGCACGGCGCCGACGAACATCGCGGCGGTGTAGATCACGACATCGATGACCTCTATCACCACATCTGTCAGCGCCCGCGCGGTTTGCATCGCCTTTTGGCTGATCCGACCGGCAAAATCGTTCTCGAAGTATCGCATCGAGTGGCCAAGCGTGTGCCGGTTCACGCGCCCGAGGATCAATGGAAAGAGATGCGGGCCGATCAGGACCGACGTCATCGACGCATCGGCGGCAAAGATTGCCGGGCGCACCACGAGAAAAAAGACCGCGCCGACCACAAAGATCGGCCAGAGCTCGGCAACCGCGGCCGACGTGCCGAGCGTCTGGGCCTGATCGATGGCATATCCGGTGAACCACGCCGCCAGAAGCTCAGAGAGACCTGCCAGCACACTCACAAAGACCGCGAGCAGAAGACCCCGCTCGGCCCCCTGGACGGCCCAGCGGGCGAACGACAAGAGGCCCTGAGGCGGCGGCCCATCCGCGGGGCGGAACGCATCGATCAGCGACAAGAGGCGGTCGAGTGGCCTCATTCAGCCGCCTCCGTATGAAGGAACCCGCCCGACTGCCGCGCCCAGAAGCCGGCATAGGTGCCACCGTGCGCGAGCAGCTCCTCATGGCTGCCATCCTCGATGATCCGGCCCGCCTCCAGCACCACGATCCGGTCCATGCGGGCAATGGTCGACAGGCGGTGAGCGATGGCGATCACGGTCTTTCCCTCCATCACGCCGTAGAGCGTGTCCTGGATCGCGGCCTCCACCTCGCTGTCGAGGGCCGAGGTCGCCTCGTCGAGGATCAAGATAGGGGCGTCCTTCAAGATGACACGGGCAATCGCGATCCGCTGTCGTTGACCGCCCGACAGCTTCACCCCCCGCTCGCCGACAAAGGCGCCATAGCCCGACCGGCCGTTCGGATCCTCGAGGTCGTGAATGAACTGATCCGCCTCTGCCCGGTCGGCCGCGCGCCGCATCGCCTCCTCGCTGGCATCGGGCCGGCCGTAGAGGATATTGGCCCGGACGGAGCGGTGGAGGAGGGAGCTGTCCTGCGTCACCATGCCGATTGAGGCGCGGAGGCTCTCCTGCGTGACGGCGGAGACGTCCTGCCCGTCGATCAGGATCCGCCCCCCCTCGGCGTCGCGGAACCGGAGCAACAGGTTGACAAGGCTCGACTTCCCCGCGCCCGAGCGACCGACGAGGCCCACTTTTTGCCCGGCCGGGATCGTGAGATCCACTTGGTCGAGCCCGCCCCGCGCCTTGCCATAGTGATGGCTGACGCCCTCATAGCGGATCTCTCCGCGATCGACCTTGAGCGCCGGTGCCGCTGGTTTGTCGAGCACGTCATGGGGAACGGCGATCGACTGCAGGCCCTCGCGGATGACGCCCGCATGCTGGAAGAGCTGGATCACCACCCACATGATCCATCCCGACATCCCGTTGATCCGGATTGTCAGCGCAGCCGCCGCCGCGACCTGCCCCTCGGTCGCGGCCCCATTGGTCCAGAGCCAGATCGCAGGCGCCATCACAGCCACAATCAGAAGGCCGTTCAGCGTGTTGAGCCCAAACGAGAGCTCGGTCATCATGCGGAGCAGCCTTTGGAACCTGAGCCGGTGGCGGGCGAGCGCGTGGCGGGCGTAGTTCTCCTCCCGCGCGCTGTCGGCGAAGAGCTTCACGGTCTCGATGTTGGTGTAGCTGTCGACGATCCGACCGGTCGCAAGGCTCCGCGCATCCGAGGTTTTCTCGGAGGCGACAGCGACGCGCCGGGCGATGAACCGCACGTACCAGAGGTAAAGCACCAGCCAAACCGCCACGGGAACGACGAGCAGCGGGTCGACATCGGCCAGCACCAGCGACACGGCCACCACATAGGCGAGCGCGTACCAGACCGCCTCGAACAGCATATAGGTCGAATCCTCAACCGCCGGGCCGATCTGCATCACCCGGTTCGAGAGCCGCCCGGCAAAGTCGTTCTGGAAGAAGTTCGACGATTGGCCCAGCATGTGCCGATGCGCCCGCCACCGCACCAAGTCCTGGAGGTTTGAGGCGAGCGTCTGCTCGAGAAACAGGTGGTTCAGGCCGAAAAACAGCGGGCGGAGCACCAGGATGAAGAGCGCGACCAGCGTCAGTTCGAGCCCGTGCGTCTGCCAAAACCCCTCGACGCCGGCATTCGTCATCAAGTCGATGATCCGCCCGGCATAGAAGATGAGCCCCGCCTCGATCACAGCGACCGCGAGGCCCGAGGCCGCAATCCAGGGCATCCAGGGCCGGAACGGACGCCACATGCTCTTCAGATACGGCAGAAGCTCCGCGGGCGGCGTCTCGGCTTTGTAGGGGCCGAATGGGTCGACCAGGTTTTCAAAGAAACGGTACATGAATGGCCCTCGCCTCAAATCTGGAGCTGCAAGCGCGCGCGCTTGCATGAAACGGGTGATGGCTGCGCGGTCCCCGCATGGCCGGTGGCCAGCGCAGAGGGTCCGCTCGGTGATGCGGTCGGGTGAGACGGAGGTGGCGCGCCCTGCGGCGCGAAGAAGAGGTCGGTCGACGTCATGAAGCCCTCCAGACGGGGCGGACCGAAAGCGGTCGATAAGGGCAAAGGTGGGGGTCGGGGCCGGTGAGCGGCCCGCAGATCAGATGCGGCCGCTCAGGAGTGCGGAATCATCCAGATCTGATGCATCGACGACCCTCCCAAACATGAGTCGCGGCATCTATACAGGATGTCGCACCCTCTGTCAGCCTTCGATTGCGCTAGAGGTGTACAGAGAATCTGCCACCGTCCAACGCGCGAGACAGCCATGACCGACGCCCCCCTGTTCGACACCGAGAAATCCCGTGCCAGCGCCTGGTTCACAGAGCTGCGCGACCGGATCTGCGCGGCGTTCGAGACCCTCGAAGATCAGCAGGACACGGGCCCTTTTGCGGACCAGCCGCCAGGGCGCTTCACACAGAAAGAGACCCGCCGCGGGACCGATGGAGGCGGTGGCGTGATGAGCGTGCTCCGCGGCGGCCGGGTGTTCGAAAAAGTGGGCGTCAACATCTCCACTGTCTACGGCACACTCGAGGGGCGCGCCCAGGCCAGCCTCACCGCCCGGAAAGAGATCCCGGGTCTCGCGGCGGATCCGCGGTTCTGGGCCTCAGGCATCAGCCTCGTTGCCCACATGCAAAGCCCGAAAACGCCCGCGGTGCACATGAACACGCGCCTTTTCTGGACCCCCGGTGCCTGGTGGTTCGGCGGTGGGGCCGATCTGAACCCAATGGTCGAAGTCGAAGAGGACACGGCCTTCTTTCACCACACGCTGAAAGGGGCCTGCGACGCGCACGACCAGAGCTTCTACCCGCGCTTCAAGGCCTGGGCGGACGACTACTTTATGATCCGCCATTGGGATGAACCCCGCGGCGTCGGCGGCATCTTCTACGATGACCACTGCACCGGCGACTTCGACGCCGACTTTGCCTTCACTCAGTCCGTCGGCCAAGCCTTCATCGACGCGTTCGTGCCGATCACGGAACGCCGGATGCCGGAGAGCTGGACAGATGACGACCGGGCACATCAGCTCTTCCGACGCGGGCGGTATGCCGAGTTCAACCTCGTTTACGATCGCGGAACGCAGTTCGGCCTGCACACCGGCCACAACCCAGAGGCTGTTCTGATGTCCTTGCCACCGGTCGCCACATGGCCCTGAGGCCACATGCACCGTGGGTTGGAAGGCCGGACCAAGGGCCATCGCCGCGCAAGCGCGGCGCCTGCGGCAAAGCCGCAGTGGCTCTCGGGCATCTGCCCGAGAGCATGGCCCGCCGCACGCCGCTCTGACCAGTGATCTGCCATGTTGAGCCGACCCAGGCCGTCAGCGAACCACGTCAAGGATCGCCGACATCACTTCGGCGGTGGGCATCGGCACAACAAGAGGCACGGTCTCTGGGAGTGTGGCCACGGCAATCTCGGCCGGATCGTTCTCGATCCCGATGAGGCCCGTGCGAAAGCCGTGGTCTGCCCATGCGATCGATTGTAGGTCGGGATCCACCAACGCCTCCGCCAATCGTCCACAGGTGTCGGTCAGTGAAATCAGCGGGTGAGATGCAAAGACAGTCGGCTCCGGGTAGATCACTTTGATCCGGTCGCGAATGACATCGGCGTAGCTTTCATTCTCCCCGACAAACTCGACGAGCTGGTTCTCGTAGCCCACGATCAAGGGGCGCGCGCCCATGCCCTGTTTCAGGAAGTTCTCGAAGAGATCGCCGCTCGAGCTCTCCATATGCCCCATGGCCGCGAAGTAGGCTTCGATCTGGGGCAGGAGATCTGGCAGCA
This sequence comes from Pseudomonadota bacterium, assembly GCA_039193505.1. GTDB lineage: Bacteria > Pseudomonadota > Alphaproteobacteria > Rhodobacterales > Rhodobacteraceae > Algicella. The sequence continues at coordinate 12,244 of JBCCWM010000004.1, forward strand.
CGGCATCCGTCGGTGTCTCACCGCCGTTGAAGACAGTTGCCAGGAGCGCCGACCAGATGTTGCCCGAGTTCGACTTCGAGGGATCTGTCGAGATCACGCGGAACGGTCCGTAGATCGTCAGTCCGAGATCCTCCTGCCAGCGGGCGCCTTCTGCAATCAGCTGGCCGATCCCAGCGACGTCGCCGGTCAGCCGGTCCTCTGTCGCACGCACCACGCCCTGGGCGACCAGGGCGTCGGCGACCTCGGCCCAGGCATAGAGGACAATGGGCGAATTGAAGACTGTCTCATCGGCGAGGACTGTCTTGCCCGCCTTCCGCGCAAGTTCGACCGCCACCATGTTCGACGGCCAAATGCAGTCCTTGCCGGTGGTGTCGAGGGTCGTCGCCATCTCGATCGAGCCGGCACGCGTCGCGTCGAGAGCGATGCGATAGCGTCCCTCAATGATCTCCATCACGCGGGGGTTACGGAGGAGGGCCGACTTTTCGCCGCCGAAGAAGATCGACACCCCCACAGGTTCCCGCCGCTCGACCGAGCGGGTCAGGCTCGAGAGGTCCAGAACGCTGACGCCAACGGAAATGGCAGCGACCAGCGCCAGCGCAAGAAGCCCCAGGAGCGTGCGGGTCATGAGCTCTCCTCAAACACGGGTCATTTGGACGCCGAGCGCGTCGACCTCCGCCTCGAGCGCCGCGACATCGTTCTCGAGACAGGCGGCGTCGATCTTCTCAACGACTGATCGGAAACTCCGGATCCTCTGACCGAGATCGTGGAGGCGGGTGTGCGCGGAGCCTTGCGAGCGTCCAGCCAGATCGACATAAGTCTCGACGCTCGTGACCATCTTCGGCAGATGGTGGTGGATGAAGCTCCGCGTGCGGCGGAAATCGGTCGCGTCTCGCGCGATCTGATCGCGGATCGAGGTCAGATGGAGGGCCATGCCCTCGAGGTCGCCTTGCGTCTCTGCGGGCGCGCTGGCCGCCGCCCGCCCGATCCGCGTGGCGGCGTCCGTCAGGAGCTGGCCCGCCGCGTCGAGGTCCGCGGCCGTCACCCGCTCCCCGACGACGATCTCGTCCAGCGGGCGGCGCCGCGGAACCAGGAGGACCAGCGCAAAATAGACAACCACCGCAAGCAGGATCGCCAGCCACCAGACCAACAGAAGCCCGAAATAGAGACCGAGAAAAACCGCGGCCGCCACAGCCGCCGCCAGGCCCTGACGGAGACCGTCGGACAGCGCCACTAGTTGTATCCTTTGGCGGAGCGGAGGGCCTTGGCGAGGTCATCGCCCGCGTGGAACAGCCGACCGATCGTGATCTCGTTCAGTTCCCGAAGCTGAGCCTCGTCGGCCTGACCGAAGGCAATCGCGTGGATCGGAACGTCGAGGCCGAACCCCGAACGGCGGAGCGCGTCGAGCATGAACTCCCGGTTGTCGACGGCGGACGCCCCATCCGTCATCGCGACAATGGCGGGCAGGTAGTCAAACAGCGTGCCATCGGACGCCCAGGGCTCCAAAGCCTCGAGCGCGCGCACGACCGCGCCATAGAGGTCGGTGCCGCCACCGGCCTGCAACCGTTGCACCGCGCGGAGTGCCTCGGCCAGGGCCTCGTCGCTCGCGCCCTCGATCACCACGGGGCGGCCGGCCACGTTGTTGAACGGAAGTATCACGGTCACGTCTCGGGGCGAGGGCTGCAGGAGGTTCAGCGTCGCCTGCTCCCGGTCGAGCAGAAGGCGCATGGCCTCCTTGAGCTGCTCGAGCGGCTCACCTTCCATCGAGCCCGATACGTCCAGAACCCAGACGGTCATCGAGGGTTTTCGGAGGTCGGTCTGGTAGAGCCGGAGGGCCTCTGCGATCACGGCGCTTTCAGGCGTCGGGATCGGTGCAATCGCCCGCGCCGGGTCCACCCCCCAACTCGGGTTCCACACCGCCTGGCTGACCCCGGCTTGGAGGCCAACGAGCCCCGTGCGCCGCCCGAGATCCGAAAGCCTGGCCTGCGTTTCCGCCGACAGAAGGAACGCTTGCAGGTCCAAGAAGGCCTCCTCCTTCGCCGCGTCGCCCTTGTCGATGAACCCAAGCGGGCTGTCCGCGACTGCGAGACCGTTCGCCGGGTAGACGATGTAAAGGGGCTCCTCCCCCGCCGCCGTCAGCTCTTGATTGGCCTCGAGGATCACAGCCTCGTAGTTGAACATAGCGTCATAAGCGCCCGGCGCCCCGACGAGCGCGTCCTTCAGCCACCCCGATGAACCGGAGGAGCGGTCGACCTGCGCAAGGAGGGACCGGACGTCGGCCTGAACGCGCTCATCGGCCAGATTGGTCATTTGCAGCAGATCGGGATTGTCCGCGAAGGCGTAGAGAAACCCGAAATAGGCCGACGCGCCGGAGTTCGACTGCGTCGCCGATGTCATCGCCAAGCGAAAAACGTTCTCCGTGGCGGCTTCGGCGATCATCTGGATGGTGATGTCGTCCCGCCCGACCCAGCCGAGCTCCTCAGCGACCGAGCGGCGGAGGCCGAGAACGACGGGTGAGCGCAAAATAGACTGAGCGTGGCGGACGACCCGCTCCGTGTCGCCGAGTTCGATCCAGAGCGAGTGCGCCGGCCAAACCCCGTCAAAGGCCGTCTCGACCCCGCGGCTGAGCTCCCGCGAAATGTCGACCGAGCCTTGGTAGGTGACGGTCACGTCGACCCCTTCGCGTGCGCCCCAGTCCGTGATCAGCGCCTCGAGGGGTCGGTTCTCCGAGCCCGATACGATGGCAAGCGCCGGTCGCGACCCGCCACCGAGAAACGAGGAGCCGAGAACGAAGAGGCCGATCATCGCGACCCCGGCAGCTACTGACAAAACACTCCGTCTGACCATCGACCCTTCCACACAGCGGTGTCCGAGAGATACGCAATCGGCGCGCCAAAACCAAGCGAGCTGTCGGACTGGCATCTCTTTTGCGCGGCACCCGCCAATTCCCTTTGACAGCCGTCACGGCGCCGGCCCAGATCACGCTATGGGGTATTCGGAGAGGCTGGCCGCGGAAATCAAGGCGCGCGAAGGTGAAACTGTCACCCTCCTTCAGGAGCTGCTGCGCATCCCCACGCTGAACCCGCCAGGCGCGCACTATCGCGACATCTGCGACCATCTCGCCACCCGTCTCCGTCGCCGCGGCTTTGCGTGCCAAATTCTGAGAGCCGAGGGAGCGCCCGGCGACAGCGACGCGTACCCCCGCTGGAACCTCGTCGCTCGCCGCGAGGGCGGCCCCGGTCCAACAGTCCACTTCAACTCCCACACGGATGTTGTGGAGCTCGGCCGCGATTGGACCGTGCCCCCCTTCGAGGGGATCGTTCGGGACGGCCGCGTGTACGGCCGCGGGGCCTGCGATATGAAAGGCGGGCTTGCGGCCTCCGTGATCGCGGTGGAGGCGTTTGTCGACCTCAGCCCGCACCACACCGGTGCGGTCGAGATCTCAGCGACCGCGGACGAAGAGACCGGCGGCTATGGTGGCGTTGCTTGGCTCGCCGAACGGGGGTACTTCGCGCCGGGCCGGGTCGATCATGTGATCATCCCCGAGCCGCTCAACAAAGAACGGATCTGCCTCGGCCACCGCGGCGTTTGGTGGGCCGAGATTGAGACCTTTGGGCGGATCGGCCACGGCTCAATGCCCTTCCTCGGCGATTGCGCCGTGCGCCACATGGGCGCGGTGATCGCTGAGATGGAGGCGACGCTGTTTCCGGCACTCGCCAACCGCCGAACCGAGATGCCCGTGGTGCCCGAGGGCGCGCGTGCTTCCACTCTCAACATCAACTCGCTCCATGGCGGGCAGGCAGAGCTCCCCCCCGAGTTCACCGGTTTCCCCGCGCCGGTCGTTCCCGACAGCTGCCGCATGATCATTGACCGGCGCTATCTCTACGAGGAGACGCTTGAGGGCGTGAAGGCCGAGGTGCACGCCCTCCTTGAGCGTGTCGCAGACCGGCGACCCGAGTTCCGGCACGCAATCCGAGACCTCCACGACGTCGCTCCGTCGATGACGGCGAAGGACGCGCCGGTGGTCACCGCCGTGTCGAGCGCCATAGAAGAACGGCTCGGCCGCGCGCCAAAATTCGTGGCCTCCCCCGGGACGTATGACCAGAAACATGTCGACCGCATCGGCAAACTCAAAAATTGCATCGCGTATGGTCCGGGCATCCTCGACATCGCCCACCAACCCGATGAGTGGATCGGCATTGCGGACATGACAGACGCTGCCGCCGTGATGGGCACAGCGCTCTCGACCCTCCTCCGCACCGGCGACTGACACCCAGCGCCCTCAGCGGCCAGCCACGGATCCCCCCGGTCCGACGGTCAGGACCAAGGGCCATCGCCGCGCAAAGCGCGGCGCCTGCGGCGGAGCCGCAGGGCTTCCGGGCACAAGCCCGGAAGCATGGCCCGCCGCCGCCCAGGAGACCCGTCGCGACGGATGATCGCCTTGGTCTCGTTGAATTCGGGTCGTTACATCAGTCAAGGACACCCCCAAATGGCCCGCACCCTTCTCCTATGTCTTGCCGCTCTCACCGCACTCCCAGCGCTCGCAGAGCCAATCGACCGGTCTGGCCTCCGCGGCGAGCGGCAGGCGATCCGGGATGAGCGCCGCGCTCTGGTCACCGAGACCTGTGACCCTCGCGGCGCTCAAAACTGTGTGGACGCGCGCCAAGCGATCGCGGAGACACAACCCCAACGCCTCCAGCGGCGGGACGAGCGGCGCGCATCTCGCCGTGAGCTCTGGACCAACTGAGACAAAAAAGGCCCGGACCAAACGGTCCGGGCCAGTGAAACCAGGGCGACGATGGCAGCCCTGGGGGGAGATCAGTTGGTGAACTCGGGATAAGCTTCCATGCCGAGTTCGGAGTTGTCCAGGCCGTTCATCTCGGACTCTTCGCTCACGCGGATGCCCATCACCGTATTGAGGATCACCCAAACGACGAGCGAGACCACGAAGACAAACACGCCCACAATCACGATCGAGACAAGCTGCGCCATGATGTTGGCGTCTCCGTTCGTCAGCACCACGGCGATGGTGCCCCAGATCCCGGCAAAGAGGTGCACCGGGATCGCGCCCACGACATCGTCGATCTTGAGCTTGTCGAGGAACGGCACACCGAAGACAACGATCACGCCGCCGATCGCGCCGATGATCGTCGCCATCCCGAGAGACGGCGTCAGCGGTTCGGCCGTAATCGAAACAAGGCCCGCAAGCGCACCGTTGAGCACCATGGTCAAGTCGACTTTGCCGTACATCACCTGGGTCAGGATCAACGCCGCGAATGCGCCACCCGCAGCGGCGGTGTTCGTGTTCGAGAAGATCCGCGAGACATCCGCGATATCCCCAACAGTGCCCATGGCGAGCTGCGAGCCGCCGTTGAACCCGAACCAACCGAGCCAGAGGATGAAGGTCCCGAGCGTCGCAAGCGGCATGTTGGAGCCGAGCATCGGCGAGACCGAGCCGTCCTTGTTGTACTTGCCCGTCCGCGCGCCGAGGATGATGGCGCCCGCCAGCGCAGCCCAGCCGCCGACGGAGTGCACGACAGTCGAGCCGGCGAAGTCATAAAAATAGGAGAGTTCTGCGGCCGCAAGGGTCTCATTGCCCCAGCCGGTCTCCAGGAACCCGCCGCCCCACTTCCAGGAGGCCTGGATCGGGTAGATGACGGCCGTCAGCACCGCGACGAAAATCAGGAAGGGCCAGAGCTTGATCCGCTCGGCGAGCGCGCCCGAGACGATAGACGCCGTCGCTGCGCAGAACATGAGCTGGAAGAAGTAGTCCGACCCGGTCGACGCATAGGCAGAATCGTCGACCGCATCATATGCGACGCCCACAGCCTCGAGAACGGCCGGACCCCAGACGCCCGACAAGTAGCCCGAGGTTTCGCCCCCGACCATCCAGGTTCCGAGCGGATACATGAGGTTATAGCCGATCAGGTAGTACATGATCGCGGCAAGCGAGAAGAGCCCGATGTTCTTCGTGCACTGCATTGTGACGTTTTTCGAGCGGACGAGACCCGCCTCGAGCATCGCAAAGCCCGCCGCCATCCACATCACCAAGAAACCGCCGATGAGGAAGAGCAACGTGGTCAGGAGCCAGGCGGTTTGCTCGCCCGGTGCCGCACTGACGGCGGCCGCGGCGTCGTCCTGCGCGAGGACCGGCGCCGCAAGGGTCAGTGCCAACACGGCCAGACCCGAAATTTTGATCGATTTCAACATTCCTGTCTCTCGTCTTTTGAAGGTCGCGGGGTCAGAGGGCGTCTTCGTCGGTTTCGCCGGTGCGCACCCGCACGGCCTGCTCGACCGACAGCACGAAAATCTTGCCGTCGCCGATTTTGCCTGTTTTTGCGGTCTCTGAGATCGTGTCGATCGTTTGTTGGACGAGGCCGTCGTCTACGACCACCTCAAGACGTATCTTTGGAACGAAGTTCACGACGTATTCGGCACCTCGGTAGATCTCGGTGTGGCCCGCTTGGCGGCCATAGCCTTTGACCTCGGTCACCATCAGACCCTGCACCCCGATGCCGGTGAGCGCCTCGCGCACCTCCTCGAGCTTGAACGGCTTGATGACGGCGATAATCAGTTTCATTGGTCCCTCTCGCCAGGTTGAGCGCGCCGGGGACACCGACGCCTGAGCGCCACCAACAGGGCGAGACGCCGCAGGAGCCAGAAATTTGCGTAAATTCTTCGAGAATCCGGACGCAATGCGGTCAATGTTCAATGCTCTGAGCAAGTGGCGCGGGATTTGCTCAAAATTCGGGCAGGGAGAAAAAGCCAAGCTTTCGCTCCACAAGCGGCGGGCGCTCGGCTAAGATCAGCCTATGAGCGACCCGAAAGAGGTTCGCGAGGATGGCACGAAAGAGCAGGCGAAAGACGCGCACATCGCGTCGCAAGCACAAACCAGGGTTGCTCGAACGCACGCTCAGACGCGCGTTTGGCGGTCTTTTGCGCATCGCGTGGTGGGTCGGCCTCCGCGTCGGGACGGTTGTGGCCATTGTCCTCGCCACAGCGACGCTCCTTGCCTATGCGGCACTTCCGGACATGGAAGAGCTCCTCGACGGTCGGGAGCGGGGGTCAGTCACGCTCCTCGATCGGAACGGCGAGGTCTTCGCTTGGCGTGGAGAGCAGTATCAGGTGATGCGGGCAGACACCGCCTCGCCGCATCTCATCAACGCTGTGATCGCCACTGAGGACCGCCGCTTCTACAGCCATATCGGCCTCGATCCGATCGGCATCACCCGGGCGCTCGCCGCCAATCTTCGCGCCGGGCGGGTGGTCCAGGGCGGCTCTACCATCACGCAGCAGGTTGCGAAGATCCTCTTTTTCTCCAACACGCGAAGCCTCGAACGCCACATCAAGCAGGTGCCGTATGTGCTGGCGATGGAGCTCAAGTATTCCAAGGACGACATTCTCTCGATCTACCTCAACCGCGCCTATCTCGGCGCAGGTGCGCAGGGGTTCGAGGCCGCCGCGCAGCGCTATTTCGGCAAATCCGCGCGCACAGTGACACCGGCCGAAGCGGCAATGCTGGCGGGGCTCCTCAAGGCGCCGTCGCGTTTTGCGCCGACCCGCGACATCGCAGCCGCCCAGACCCGGGCAGACGTGATCATCGGGCTGATGGAGCGCCAGGGCCACCTGACCGCGGCCGAGGCCGCCGCGGCCCGCGTTGCCCCTGCCACTCTGTCCTACGCAGCCTCTGCCCGGCGTGGTGCGGCCTTCGCGGATTGGGTGATGGCGGCGGGGCCCGCGTTTCTCACAGCGGCGACCACCGAGGACGTGGTGATCGAGACAACCTTCGATCCCCGCCTCCAGCGCGCGGCAGAGGACGCTTTGGCCAGCGTCTTTGCCGAGAAGGTCCGCCCTGGCTCAAAGGCGCAGGCGGCGATCGTCGTGCTCTCCCCAGATGGAGCGGTGCGGGCCATGGTGGGCGGGCGCCAGTCCCGGACCGCCGGCCAGTTCAACCGCGCGACGCAAGCCCTCCGGCAGCCGGGGTCGGCCTTCAAGACAATCGTCTACGCAGCGGGGCTCGAGGCGGGCATGTCGCCCGAGGACACGTTCTATGACGCACCGATCACCCTCGAAGTTGCGGGGTCCGCGCCCTGGTCTCCGGCGAACTACGACCGGACCTACCGCGGCGAGGTGACGCTGACCGAGGCCTTCCGCGCATCGATCAACACAGTCGCCGTCAAAGTGGCGGAGCGGGCGGGGCGCGCCCGCGTGCGCGCGATCGCGGAGGATTTTGGCATCAGCTCAGACATCGCCGCGGGGCCCGCACTGGCGCTGGGCGTCTCTGAGATGACGCTCCTCGAGCTGACAGGAGCCTATGCGGGGATCCGGAACGCCGGGCGGCGCGCGGCGCCCTATGGAATGGAGCGCCTTCGCCTCAAATCCGAGACAACCCCGCTGATGGGGTCCGACCGCGGGGACGCGGTGCCGGTGATGACGGAAGTCGCCGCGAGCGATCTCATCGGCATGTTGCGAGAGGTGGTCGAAACCGGCACCGGTCGGCGCGCGCGTCTGCCCGGGCGAGAGGCCGCTGGGAAGACCGGCACAACCAACTCGGCCCGCGATGCGTGGTTCATCGGGTTTACGGCGGACTACGTCGCGGGTGTCTGGCTCGGCTACGACGACAATCGGCCGCTTACGGGGACAACCGGCGGCGGTCTGCCCGCGGACATCTGGCGCGAGACCATGATCCGAGCCCATGACGGTCTGCCGGCGCGGCCCTTGCCATCCCTGCGATCCACGGCAACCGACCGACGCGCCGCGGGGAGTGCCGCCGAGACGGTGCTTCGCGCCCTCCGCGCCGTGCAAACCTCGCAATAGGCGCTTGTGCCGGCCGCCGGACAAGGGCCATGCTCACGGGCGTGCCCGTGAGCCCTGCGGCCGAGCCGCAGGCGCCGCGCTCCACGCGGCGATGGCCCAGGGGCGCCGCGCGTGTGGCGGCCGAGGCTCAAGCGCCGCGACGTTGCAGGTCGGCGATCAGCGCATCCACATTGTTGCCGTTTTGAGCCAAGAGCGCGCGGATCTCGCTTCGCTCGGTCGTCAGCATCGAGACCCCCTCGATGAGAACGTTGAACATCTTCAGGCTGCCCGACCGATCGCTGACCTGCCAATCCACGGCGACGGGGCTGCTGCCCGAATAGCTGACCCGGCTCGAGACCACGAGACCCTTGTCCCCGAAGTCCTTAGCGCCTGTCACTTGGACTTGTGCATCCTGGAACTCGCGGAACTGCGATCCGTATTTGTTCGCGACATATCCCCGAAAGGCAGTGACAAAGGCGCTCTGCTGGCCGCCGCTCATCGAGTTCCAGGGCTGCCCGAGAACCGACCGCGCGATCACCGGAACGTCGCCGTATCGATCGAACATCTGTTCAAACTGGCGGAGCGCGGCTGACTGGCTCTGGCTCGAGCGGACGATCTGCATCAATTCGCCCACGATCTGGTTCACGAAGGAGACCGCCTGATCCGTCGTGGCGGCGCCGGCCAATTGGGGCGCGACGGAGAGGGCAGCGACGGCGCCGAGCAGAGTGCGACGGCTGAGCTCATTCGAATGCATAGGGATCCTCCAGAATGTCTTCCGAGATGCCGTCGGCCGCAGCGGCCTGCGCACGGTTTTGAAGATAGGCGATCTTGGCTGCCGTGTAGCTGTCGGCAGACTCGTAGAAGAGCGCGTCGATGATCGCGCCGAACTCCTGGCGCTGGTTGAGAATGTCTGCGGCCTGAGCGCCGACAAGGGCCAGGCTCTCCTGACCGCCAAGCAAGTAAGTGGTTGGGTTGATGCCAAGATTGACGGCGGTCCCCAGAAGGTCGCGCTCGGTGCTGGGTCCGAAGAACGGCACTTCGAGATAGGCGCCGGGCGGAACGCCCCAAACGGCCAGCGTCTCTCCGAAGTCGGTCTCGCGCTCGAAGATCCCGGCATCCGTCGCGACATCGAGGAGGCCCGCAAAGCCGAACACCGTGTTCACAGCGAAGCGAAAAAACGTCGCGCCGGCGTCGTCGAAATCGCCCTGAAGCGTGTGATTGATGAAAGCCACGGGCTCTCCGATGTTGGAGACCGCGTTCGAAACACCCGTCCGCGCGGGCCGGGGCACGGCGGCTGCGTAGACTTCGCTGACCGGGCGGAGGGCATTCCGGTCGACCGCCTTGTTGAACTCGTGGATGTTGCGGTTGGTGGCCTCGTAGGGGTCGTCCGGATCGGGTCCGGCGGTGCACGCAGCCGCGGCGAAGAGCAGGGCGGCGCCCCCCCATCGGCTGAATATGCGCACTCCCATGGCTGGCACCCTCCACCTCTTTCCGCCGCGTGTATATACGGGTAAGGAGGGAGCGCGCCAGAGCGAGAACCGTTTTGTGACCTTTCCTCAACCTACCGACATGTAGCGTGAGTGGGCCCGGGTCGGGCGCTGTGCCTAACCAGACGGCAGGAGGACCGAGCTTTGTTTAAGCCGAAATCGTTCAAGCCAAACTCGTTTTTGCCAAAGGCGCCAACGTCGTTTTTGCCAAAGGCGTCGGCGGCGCAGCGCCCGGCGGAGCCCGTGCCACCTGGCCAGCAGGAGCTCCGGCAGGCGCTCTACAAGGCGCCACGCCTGTTTTGGGCGATTGGCGTGTTTTCGATCTTTGTCAACTTGCTGATGCTGACCGGTCCGCTCTTTATGCTGCAGGTCTATGACCGAGTCCTGGCGAGCCGTTCGAACGAGACGCTGACGGCGCTCTTTCTTCTTGTGGGGCTACTTTATGCGCTGATGGGGCTTCTCGATTATGCGCGCGGGCGGGTTGCCGCGCGGATTGGGGCGGAGTTTCAGTCGACCCTCGATGCGCGCGTCTTCGACGTGCTGCTCCGCCGCGCGGCCGCGCCGCAAGAGCGGGCGCGGCCGGCAACGGGGCTCCGCGACCTCGAATCGGTGCAGAAGTTCATGTCCTCGCCAGTCCTCTTTGCGATCTTCGACATCCCGTGGACGCCCATTTTTATTCTCGCAATTTTTATCTTTCACCCGCTCATGGGGTGGCTCGCGGTCGCGGGAGGCGTGATGCTGGTGATCGTCACGCTCGCCAACCAAATCCTCACGCGCAAACCGCAGGCGGATGCGCAGAAAGCATCCACAGCATCGGACGCCTTCGCCGATGGCGTGCGCGAACAGGCGGAGATCGTGCAGGGGCTCGGCATGCGGCCCGCCGTTCTCTCGCGCTGGCGGAAGAGCCGGGACAAGGCGCTCGAGGCGCAGATCGACGCCTCCGACAAAACCGGCGTCTTCACAACCACCTCGAAGACGTTCCGCTTTTTCCTCCAGTCGGCCATGCTCGCGCTCGGCGCGCTCCTCGTGCTCCGCGGCGAACTCACGCCCGGCGCGATGATTGCGGGCTCCATCCTGATGGGCCGCGCCCTCGCGCCGGTGGATCAGGCGATCGGCGGATGGGCGCTCTTCCAGCGCGCCCGGTTGGGGTGGCGCCAGCTCGGCAAGCTGCTCGAGACCGTTCCCCCGCCCCGCCCCCACACGGAGCTGCCGCCGCCGAAGGCTTTCCTCGAAGCGCAGCAAGTCACCGTGGTTCCACCTGGCGAACAAGCGCCGACGCTGCGCGCTCTGTCCTTCAAGCTCGAGCCCGGCAAGGCGCTCGGCGTTATCGGCACCAGCGGGTCCGGCAAGTCCACGCTGGCCCGGGTTCTTACCGGGATCTGGGTGCCGGCCTCGGGCAAAGTGCGCCTCGACGGCGCCACTCTCGACCAGTACTCGGCCGAGGCGCTGGGACGGCATGTCGGCTACCTGCCGCAGGACGTTGAGCTCTTCTCGGCAACGGTCGCCGAGAACATCGCCCGCCTTGCAGAGACGCCCGACGACGCCAAGGTAATCGAGGCCGCCAAGAAGGCCGGCGCGCATGAGATGATCTTGCAGTTGCCCCAGGGCTACGACACACGGCTCGCCGGCGGCGGCCGCCTGTCGGGCGGCCAGAAGCAGCGGATCGGGCTTGCCCGCGCGATGTATGGCGACCCCGCCATCCTGATCCTCGACGAGCCGAACTCCAACCTCGATTCCGCCGGCTCCGCTGCGCTCAACCAAGCGATCCGCCAAACGAAGGCGAGCGGGCGCTCTGTCATCATCATGGCCCACAGGCCGGCGGCCATCGCCGAGTGCGACCTCCTCCTCGTCATCGATCAGGGGATTGGCAAAGCCTTCGGGCCCCGCGACGAGGTGTTGCGCTCTCAGATCAAGAACTACGAGCAAATCGCCGGCTCGATCACCAAGGACGCCCGACCGCCGAAGGACGGCGCCAAGGCCGCGCCGCCGACGGAGCCCGCGCCAGATGGCACGCCACCGACCCGCCCCCTCGACGCCGCCGAATAGGGAGAGACGCTCATGAACGCGAAATGGTCGACCCGAAAGCCGATGATCATTGGGATCTCGGCACTCGTTGTGCTCATCGTTGGCCTCGGCGGCTGGTCCGCACTCGCCAATATCTCGGGCGCCATTGTCGGCTCCGGCCAGGTGATCGTCGAGGGGAACCGCCAGCCGGTACAGCACCCTCAGGGCGGCACGGTGGGCGAGATCCTCGTGGAGGATGGCGCGCGCGTCGCGGCGGGCGACATCCTCGTCCGTCTCGATGGCACCCAGATCCGCGCGGAACTCGCCATAGTCGAGAGCCAGCTCTTTGAAATTATGGCCCGCCGCGCTCGTCTCGAGGCGGAGCGAGACGGCGCCGCAGGCCTCACCTTCACCCCCGAGCTCGACGAGATCGCGCGCGCGCGCCCCGCCGTCCGCGACCTGATGCTGGGCCAAATGCGCCTCTTCGAGGCGCGCCGCGTGAGTTTCGGGCAGCAAAAACAGCGCCTTGGCGAACGGATCGGCCAGATCCGGACCCAGATCGGCGGCGTGATGCGTCAGCGGGAAAGCCAGGCCGAGCAGCTCGCGCTGATCGGGCAGGAGCTCGCCGATCAGCAGCAGCTTCTCGAAGGCGGCCTCACCCAGGCGAGCCGGGTCCTCGCGCTCCAGCGCGAGGAGGCCCGGATCGAGGGCGCGATCGGCGAGCTCGAAGCGCAGGAGGGACGGCTCCGCGGTCAGATCACGGAGATCGACATCGAAGTCCTCGGCCTCGACACATCCCTGCGCGAGGAGGCGATCTCCGAGCTTCGCGACATCGAGTACCGCGAGCTTGAGCTCCGCGAGCGGCGCCTGGCCCAGCTCGACACGCTGTCCAAGCTCGATGTCCGCGCGCCGACCGCCGGCACGATTTACGACCGCCAGGTCAACACGCAGGGGATGGTGATCCGCCCGGCCGACGTGATCCTCTACATCGTACCCGACGGGATTCCGCTGGTGATCTCCACCCGGATCGACGCGATCCACCGCGACGAAGTACGCGTTGGCCAGGAGGCCGCACTCCGCTTCTCGGCCTTCGACCAGCGCACGACGCCTGAGATCTTCGGCTATGTCTCACGCGTCTCGGCCGACGCCTTCACCGACGACCAGACCGGATACACCTACTACCGCGCCGAGATCCTGCCCCAGGAGGGGGAGGTCGACCGCCTCGGCGGCGTCACACTGGTCCCGGGGATGCCGGTCGAGAGCTTCATCAACACGGGCGAGCGCACGCCGCTCAACTACCTGACGAAACCGCTCGCGGACTATTTCCGCAAAGCCTTCCGCGAAACCTGAGAGAGAGCATGACCGGCACCATCGACGCCCGACTGACCGAATTGGGCATCACCCTTCCCGACGCCCCGGCTCCCGCAGCCAACTACGTGCCCTTCGTGCGCTCGGGCAATCTGGTTTTCATCTCGGGCCAGGTCGCGCGCGACACGAGCGGGTTCCTCACCGGCAAAGTGGGGGCGGAGATCGACGTCGCCACCGCGCAGATCGCGGCGCGGAGCTGCGCACTTGCCCTCATCGCGCAGCTCCGCGCGGCGCTCGACGGCGACCTCGACCGCCTCAGCCGCGTTGTGAAGCTGACAGGCTTCGTCAACGCGGCGCCTGACTTTACGGATCATCCGGCGGTGATCAATGGTTGCTCGGACCTGATGGTCGAGGTCTTCGGCGAGGCCGGCCGCCACGCACGCGCCGCCGTCGGCTCCTCCTCGCTGCCGCTTGGCGTCCAGGTCGAGATCGAGGGCGTTTTCGAGGTTGCCTGACCTTCCGGAGGCCCTCCTCCACCGCCCGATCGCCCATCGCGGCCTTCACAATGCGGAGGAGGGCACCATTGAGAACACCCGCGCCGCCGTCGAGGCGGCGATTGGGACGGGCTATGCCATTGAAATCGACGTCCAGGCGGCCGCCTGCGGCACGCCGATGGTGGTCCATGACCCAACGCTCGAGCGGCTGACCGACTGTTCGGCTGCGGTCGCGGCGCTCACGGCCGAAGAACTCGCCCTGATACAGCCGACCGGCACGACGGAGGGGATACCGACACTTCGGGAGATCCTGGGGCAGATCGCGGGGCGGTCTGCCCTTCTCATCGAGATCAAGCCTCAGGAGAGCGCCGGGGCGACTGCGGCGCTCACCGCTGCGACGGCCCGGCTGACTGCGGATGCGGGCCTCGAGGCCGCGCTCATGTCGTTCGACCCGAACGCCGTTCGGACTGCCGCCGCGGTGGCGCCCGCGCTTCCCCGCGGCCTGGTCACGAGAGGCGCGCGCGTTGCCGATCTGGCCACCCACGGCGCGAGCTTTCTCGCGCTCCATCACCGCGCCCTCGACCAACCGGGTCTGGCGGACGTCAATATACCGATTCTCACCTGGACGATCCGGAGTGCAACCGAGGAGGCGCAGGCGCGCCGCATCGCCCGAAACGTGATCTTTGAGGGCTATCTGGCCGCCGTACCGGAGCTCGCCTGAGGCAAACCGGCCCAACCAGCATTGACCTCGCCCGGCATCCGGCCATCTGAGCGTGAGAGCAGCCAGGAGGCGAGATGGACGGCTCCCCCCGGATTGAAATCGAAGTCCTCGGACGGATCGCCGACATCGATGCGTCCGCATGGGACGCATGCGCGGATCCCGAAGGTGGCGCGCGGCCGGCCGACCCGTTCTCGACCCACCGCTTCCTCCTGGCGCTCGAGACGTCGCGCTCCGTCGGCCACGGGACAGGCTGGCAGCCCCGCCACATCGTCGCCCGAACGCAGGGCGAGGTGATCGCGGTGATGCCGCTCTACGCCAAATCGCATTCCCAGGGCGAGTACATCTTCGACCACAACTGGGCGCATGCGCTCGAACGCGCGGGCGGGCGATACTATCCGAAACTTCAGTCCGCGATCCCGTTCACCCCCGCGACCGGGAGGCGTTTTCTGACCCGCCCGGGCTGGGAGGAGACGGGCCTCGCCGCGCTCATCCAAGGCGCGGTTCAACTCACCGAGAAACACAAGGTCTCGTCGTTCCACGTCACCTTCTGCACGGAGGCGGAGTGGGAGGCGGGGGGCCAGATCGGCCTTCTCCAGCGCAAGACCCAGCAGTTTCACTGGCTGAACCGGAACTATGCGGATTTCGACGCATTTCTGGCCGATCTCTCCTCGCGCAAGCGCAAAAACATCCGGAAGGAGCGCCAGACGGCACAAGCCTTCGGCGGTGAGATCCTGAGCCTCACCGGTGAGGCGATCGAGCCCCAGCACTGGGACGCGTTCTGGCGGTTCTACCAGGACACCGGCGCACGCAAATGGGGCACGCCTTACCTGACACGCGCTTTTTTCAAGGAGGCGCACGCCCATCTCCGCGATGACATCCTGCTTGTCCTCGCCGTGCGAGAGGGTCAGCCCGTGGCCGGGGCTCTCAACTTCATCGGGGCGGACGCGCTCTTCGGGCGCTACTGGGGCTGCGTTGAGGACCACCCCTGTCTTCACTTCGAGCTCTGCTATTATCAAGCGACAGATTGGGCCATCGCGGAGGGGCTTTCGCGCGTGGAAGCCGGTGCACAAGGCAGCCACAAGCTCGCCCGTGGCTACCTGCCAGCCCCGATCTACTCCCTCCACTGGATGGCAGATGAGGGCTTTCAGAGCGCGGTTGCGCAGTATCTCTCAGCCGAGCGGGACGCGGTTGGAGAAGAGATAGAGGTGCTGACCCGGTACGGCCCGTTCCGCAACACCGAAGGAGACGCAGATGGCCGCGAAACTGAGTGATCTGGAGCGCACCGCCGCCCTCATGCCGTTGCGCACCGCCGGCTGGACCGAACTGGCCGATCGCGACGCCATAACGAAGGACTTCGTCTTCGCCGACTTCGTCACCGCCTTCTCCTGGATGTCGGCCATCGCCCTTGAGGCGGAGAAACGCGACCACCATCCGGAGTGGAGCAACGTCTACAAGACCGTGACAGTCACCCTGACAACTCACGACGCTGGCGGCCTCACGGCGCTTGACATCGGCCTCGCGACGGAGATGGAGCGCCACGCGGCCAACTCGGCCGCCTGACGCACGGCGTCCACCGTCCGGGCGTGGACGAGATGGCAATCGGAACGGCCAACAGTCGAAGCGCCGCGCCGCCTCCGACAGCTGGTCCGAGAGCGCCAAACCACAGGACGCAGCCGCTCAGCGCGCACCAGGACGCGAAAGCCCTGGCTCCGGTCCGATGAGGGTAGGAAAGCGCTCTGCGGCGAATCGGTCCGGGATGGTCAACGCTGTCGCGCGAGTTGGCGCGCGCAACGGTCTGGCCGAGGCGATGGCACTGGCGGATGCAAGCGCTCGGCCAGGGCATCGTCCGCTCACCTATGACCAGGCACGGTCCTCTTCGCGCGCGACGGCGCCGCCTGCGGCCCAGCGGGCGACAGCTCGAGTGCCGGGCGCGATGAGCCGTGTGGCGCCGAGCGTCTCGGGCACAGCCCCGGCGCCGAGTTTGAAGCGCGCGAGCCCGGCGGCACGGTCCGTGTCGAGGGTTCCGAGATCGATGTCACGGATCCCGCGCGCCCCAAGCCAGAGCATCGCACGCCAGAGGATCAGGGGGTGAGCCCCGGCATCGCGACCGTCCGGCCCCGACCAGCCGATGGTGTAGCTCGCCCCGGGCGGGTGGATGAGAAAGAGCATCGCCGCCACCCGACGTCCCTCCTGCCATGCCTCGAAGAGGCGTGTTGCTCGCGGGCCCCCTGCAGCGGCAAAGGCCATCGGCAAGCTCAGAGGCAGGCCGCCATAGCGCCGTGCGCGTCGTTGCGCCGCCTCCGCCGTAAGGAGCCACCCGGCTTTCGCGGGCTTGAACGGGGCATCCGTGATGTGGAGGCCCGCCCGCTCCGCTGCGACGAGCCGGTTGCGCCACTTGCCATGGAGCCGCGCGCGGAGCTCCGCAGGCTCCGAAGTCAGATCGAGGCGCGCAAGGACTGCCGGTGTCATCGCCTCAAGCAACCCAGCCCCTGCCAGCGGATCGCCCCCCCGAACCGGGTCGGGCGTCGCGATCACCGCGGTCTTGCGCACAGCAAGACGCTCCACCAGGGCGGCCACGGCCCGGCGGCGCAGCGTGCGCTCGAGATCCGGCGCAAAGGCGGGCCCACGCGACAACAGCGCGACCTCGCCCAAGGGACCGACCCGCCGGAGCACGATCTGCGCGAACCCGACAGATCGCCCCTCCCAGTTCAGGGAGAGCGCCTGTGTCCGGCGCCCGATACGCTTCAGCGCGGAGGCAAAGACCGGGTGCTGCTGCAGCGCGACCGCGGCGCCTTCGGGCGGTGCGGCGGGGCCTTCCTGCCAATCCATCATGGCGGCAGTAACCCGATGGCAACCTAACGAGGGCTTAATGTGCCCATGCAAAGCCCTTCTGTGCGCGGCGTCATCGCCCATTCCCCTCGCCCGACCCGCGCCGCGGCCCTGTGGCTCGCCCTCGCTCTGTCACCGCCGGGCTTTGTGCTCTTCGCGGGCATTGAGCTCCTCTGGCACGTCCTCACCTAGGGTCAGGACCCATTGATTGGGTCTCAGACTTCTGATTCAGTGCTCGAAAACGAGCGGTGACATGAGCAACCTTTTCTGGCTGACGAACGCGCAGATGGCGCGTCTTGAGCCCTACTTCCCAAAGTCCCACGGCAA
>JBCCWM010000005.1:0-28930 GCA_039193505.1 Pseudomonadota bacterium
CTACATGGAGGCCTACGCCAGGCAGATCTCAGCGCCTGTGCGCTGCGGTGTGAGCGTCGAGCGGGTTGCAGCGCAGCAAGCGCGGCCCGGATTTCGGGTCGAGACATCGGAGGGCTTGATCGAGGCGCGGAGCGTCGTTGCGGCGACAGGCCCCTTCCAACGCCCGGTCGTCCCACCGATTGTCCCGGACGGCTCTCCCATCGTTCAGCTCCACTCAAGCGCCTACCGAAACCCCGAGAGCCTGCCGCCCGGGGGCGTCCTTGTGGTCGGGGCCGGATCTTCGGGGGCGCAAATCGCCGATGAGCTCCTCCGGGCCGGGCGCGAGGTGACGCTCTCGATTGGTCCGCACGAGCGTCCGCCGCGGCGCTACCGTGGGCGCGACTACTGCTGGTGGCTCGGTGTTCTCGGCAAGTGGGACCTGGCCGCAAAGTCGCCGGGAACGGAGCATGTCACGATTTCCGTCAGCGGTGCGCATGGCGGGGAGACGGTCGATTTTCGTCGCTTCGCGGCCCGCGGCATGACCCTCGTGGGCATGGCCGACCGGGTCGAGGACAGCGTTCTGCACATCCGGCCCGGCCTTGCCGAGACGATCGCGGCGGGAGACCGCTACTATATGGACCTCCTCGACGAGGCCGATGCGTTTGCGGCGGCGGAGGGTCTCAGCCTGCCTGAGGATCCTGAGGCGCGGAGGCTTCTGCCGATGCCCGACTGCGTTGCGGCGCCCATCGACGCGCTCGATCTCGGGGCGTTCACCTCGATCGTTTGGGCGACGGGATATGCGTTCGATTTCAGTTGGGTAGAGCTCGATCTGTTCGCGCCCGATGGCCGCCCGCGCCACCACCGCGGTGTCACTGCTGCGCCCGGGTTCTACTTTTTGGGGTTGCCTTGGCTCTCGCGCCGGGGATCTTCGTTCATCTGGGGTGTCTGGCACGATGCCCGTCACCTCGCCGACCAAATCTCAATCCAGCGCGCCTATTTCGACCACCACGCGGCGCGCCTTGTGCAGGAGGGTGCGTGATGGCCCACACTCGGATCCGACCCTTCAACGCTGCGGCAACCTATCCCGAACAGAACCTCGACCTCGATCTCTGTCAGGCTGTGGTCACGGAGGGGGGCAAGACCGTCTACTTGCGGGGCCAGTGCCCGCAGGACCTCGACAGCGCCGAGAGCATCGAGAGCCACGATCCGGTGGAACAGACCCACAAGGTGATGCAGAACATCCGGCAGCTGATTGAGGAGGCGGGCGGCGAGATGGCGCATCTCGTCAAGATCGTCGTCTACATCACGGACATTCGTCACCGGGAGGCCGTCTATCGGACCATGGGGCACTACCTAGTCGGTGTGCATCCCGTCTCCACCGGTCTTGTGGTCAACGCGCTGGCGCGGCCCGAATGGGTGGTGGAGGTCGATGCCACTGCGGTGATCCCAGCATGACGTTTTCCCTCGTCGCTCGCTGCGCTGAGACCGGCCAGATGGGGACCGCACTCTCGTCCTCGGCGCCGGCAGTGGCCGCTCGCTGCTCCCATGTGCGCGCAGGCGTCGGCGCTGTCTCCACCCAGAACGTCACGGACCCGTCGCTCGGGCCTCGGATGCTCGATCTGATGGCCGCTGGGATGAGCGCTGTCGACGCGCTGGCGGATCTGCGGGCAACGGCTCCGCTCCTCGAGTATCGCCAGATCCTTGCTGTGGATCGCGGCGGCGGTGTCGCGATCCACACCGGCGAGAAGGTGCTCGGTCTTGGGGCGGAGGCTGTTGGGCTCAACGTCGTGTCGGGCGGCAACCTTCTCGGGGCCGGAGACGTGCCACGGCACATGGTTGCGGCGTTCGAGGCGGCAACGGGCCATCTCGGTGCGCGGCTCCTCCAAGCGCTCCGCGCCGGGCGCGATGCGGGCGGCGAGGCCGGCCCCGTGCACTCGGCCGGTCTGATGCTGTGCGATCAGGTGTCCTGGCCCGTGGTGGATCTGAGGTGCGACTGGTCGACGGCCTGCCCGATCGAGGTCCTCGGCGAGGCCTGGGAGGTCTACGCGCCGCAGATCGACGATTACGTGACGCGCGCGGTCACGCCAAGTGCGGCGCCCTCCTACGGTGTGCCGGGCGACGAGTGACCTCAGCCCTCGGGCTCAAGGACCAGGCGGAAGCCGACATTTCCCTGGCGGCGGTCCTTCGGGATGCCGGTCCGGTACGTGATGCGGAGGTTGTCGACGGGGTCATCCCAGGATCCGCCGCGCAGGACCCGGCTTGCGCAGATGCCCGTCAGGCGTGCGGATCCGTCCTGAGGGGCGCCGGCATGCGTCGCGTTGAAGCAATCGGCCGTCCACTCCCACAGATTGCCGGAGAGGTCGTGGATTCCGAAGGCATTCGCAGCCGTCGCGCCCGCGGGTGCGATGTCGGGATAGGGATCGGCGCAGTCCTGATTGCGCCAGCGAAACCGGCTGTCGCTGTCGGCGCCGTTGACATGCGCACAGGCCTCGTCCGGACCGCCCTCCCAGGGAAACGGCCCGGCCTGGCCGGCGCGGAGTGCGAACTCGAACTCCCCCTCCGTCGGCAGGCGAAATGCGGCGCCCGGGACTTGCTCGCTCAGCCAGACCGCGAAAGCTTCGGCGTCGTCGGCGTTTAGGCACGCCGCGGGGCTTTCGTCCATCACTGGGTAGCCCGGTGCCCCCCAATAGGCGCTTCGATCAAAGACAACACGCCCCGCGTCCGTCCAGACATGACACCCGCGGGGCGTGTCGGCGCCGGTCTCGCTCACATACTGGCGGAAGGCGCCCACGGTGATCTCGGTCGCCGCAACCTCGAAGGGCGCGATGGTCTGAGGTGTCGCCGGGCCTTCCGCCTCCGGGCCGCCATCGATGCCGAGGACCGTGGCGCCCCCGGGAACCGTGACGAGGCGTGGACAGGCGGGGCAGAGCGGTGCGGGCTCAACGGCAGTTTCCTCCAGGACGGGTTCGGTCGGGGCGATGTCGGGCTCCGGGTCGAGAAGCCGGAGGATCGGGCGCGAGGGCGTCCCGGCCGCGTCATCGCCGAGGGCCGCGAGGCGCTGCGCCTCTGCAAGATCGGCGAAAAGGCCATCGGGGTACGCCTCGAGATAGGCCCCGTAGGATTCGGCCGTGTCGAACTCGACGGCTGTGCGCCAGGCGGCGATGTCGTCGGGGTCGGCCGCTGCCCGCGCAACCGAGCGGCGCTCGAGCGCGATGTCTGCAAACGCTCCCTCCGGAAAGGCGAGGAGGTAGGCGTCATACGCCGCCTCCGTATCCTCGTTCACGGCCTCGCGCCACGCGGTGACATCCGCAGGGTCGGGCAGGGCCGCCGCCGCCGCTTGGCGCGAGCGTGCGAGGTCCGCGAATGCGCCGTCCGGAAAACCTGCGAGGTATTCGCCATAGGCCGCCGCCGTGTCGATTGTGACGGCGGTGCGCCAGGCCGCGAGATCCGCGGGGCCGGGGGCACTCGAGGCCGCGGCCCGCCGATCCTTCGCGATGTCGGCGAACGCTCCCACCGGAAAGGCCTCCAGATAAGCCTCATAGGCCGGCCCGGTGTCCGCCGAGACAGCGTCCCGCCACGCGGCTACATCGGCAGGATCGATCTCTCCTTCCGCCGGTCCGGTCAGGACCACCTGCCGGGTCAGGGAGGTGGTGGTCCAGGGTCGCTGCCGCTCGCCGGTGTCTCGGAACACATCGGCGCGAACCCGGGTCATCACCGCGTTGAGCTCAAGCCCCGGCTCTTCGATATGGGAGAGAAGTGCGCCCGTGAACGGGCTGTGCCGCCCAGCTCCATCGAACGCGACGGCGCCGGGATCCGTGGCGAGCGCGATCAGCGCCGCACTCCGCGCTTCCACCGGTGCGAGCCCCCGGCCGAGGAGCGCTGCGGAGCGGGACGGACCCATCGCACGGCTGAGCGCACTTTCAAACGGGTTGTCGCGGCACGCGTCCAACAGGATCACTGCGTCCGCGCCCGCCCGATCGATCTGGTTGAGGACGAGATCGAGCGAGACTGTGCGGAAGTCGACGTCCCCTTCGCGCTCAAGCGCCACGTCGGTCGGGATCAGAAAGTTTCGCCCCGCCACTTGGATGCCATGCCCAGCATAGTAAAAAAGCGCCAGATCGGCGCCCTCGGCGCTCACGCCGAACTCCCGCACGGCTTCGCGCATCGCGTCGATGCCGACATCCGTGGCGAGCGTCACCTCAAAGCCCAGCCGATCGAGCGCGGCCCCAATCGCCTTCGCATCATTGACCGGATTGGCGAGAGCAGGTGCGATCTCATAGGCGGCGTTGCCGATCACCAGCGCGACCCGCCGCTCCGCCGACGCGGCGCTGGCGAGCATGCAGACGAAGAGGAGGGCAAGAAGGCGCATCGCAGAGGCTCCGTCGCGGTTGAGTGTGGGGATCCTAACGACCGCAATTGGGCGCTTCCAGGGCGCTGTGAACACGGCCGCGCGAGCGTGGGGCGCGGAAGTGCTGGAATTATGGGCGCCGCTTGTCCTGGACTGGCGTTGCGAACCGGATTGCTTAACGTTGCCCCGACGAAAGGGAGACAGACGATGAGCGATCCTGATGCGTGAGCTTGTGCTAGCGGCGGCCCAGATGGGCCCGATCCAGCGGGCCGATGCGCGGGAAACTGTGGTGGCGCGCATGCTCGACCTGCTCTCGCGGGCCAAAGCGGCCGGCGCCGATCTTGTTGTTTTTCCCGAGCTTTGCCTCACGACCTTCTTCCCGCGCTGGATGCTCGAGGGCGCCGAGCTCGATGCGTTCTATGAGCGAGAGATGCCGAATGCCGCGACCCAGCCGCTCTTCGACGCGGCGCGGGAGGCCGGTGTGGCGATCAGCATCGGCTATGCTGAATTGACGCCGGAGGGTCAGCGGTTCAACACGCAGATCCTGACGGACAAAACCGGCGCAATTGTGGGGGTGTATCGCAAAGTGCACCTGCCCGGGCACTCCGAGCATGATCCGGATCGGGCGTTCCAGCATCTCGAAAAGCGCTACTTTCTGCCGGGCGATCTCGGCTTTCCCGTGTGGCGGAGCCAAGGCGCCGTGATGGGCATGCTGATCTGCAACGACCGGCGCTGGGCAGAGGCGTGGCGGGTTCTCGGTCTGCAGGGGGTGGAGCTTGTGATGCTTGGCTACAACACCCCGTCGGTCAACAGCCAGGCGGCCGCGGAGGGGCCTGAGATGCGGCTCTACCATCATGAGCTTTCGATGACAGCGGGCGCCTACCAGAACGCCACTTGGGCCGTGGCGGTGGCAAAGGCGGGGGTCGAGGACGGCCATCCGCTGATCGGCGGCAGCGTGATCGTCGACCCCGATGGCCGAGTGGTGGCACGCACCACGAGCGAAGCGGACGAGTTGATCGTCCATGCCTGCGACATGGACGCCTGCGCCTTTGGAAAGACCACGATCTTCGATTTCGCCCGCCACCGCCGGCCCGAGCATTATGGCCGGATCACCGCCCAGATCGGCGCGGAGCCGCCCGAGGCGTGAGCTTGCCGTCAGCGCCTCTTGCGGGGCAGGGTACGCGGGCGGAGGAGACCCCCATGACCACACTGATCAACCGACATTCACGCGGCGTCTATGTCATCTCGGCGACGCCCTTCACGGAGACGGGCGCGCTCGATCTCGACAGCACGGACCGGATGGTCGACGGCTACCTCGACATGGGCGTCGACGGCATGACGATCCTCGGCATCATGGGCGAAGCGCCCAAGCTCACCGCCGAGGAGAGCGTCAGCTTCGCGGCCCGGGTCCTCGACCGGGTGAATGGCCGCGTGCCGGTGATCGTGGGCGTCTCGGGCGCAGGGCTCGACATGATGGCCGCGCTGACGGCGGCCGTGATGGACGCGGGTGCCGCCGGAGTGATGGTCGCCCCGCCCCGCGGCCTCTCGCCGGAGGATCGCCAGCGCCGCTACTACGCGCAGGTGGCCGCGGCGCTGGGCGAGGGCGTTCCCATCTGCCTCCAGGATTTTCCGCAGACGACCGGTGTCCAGTTCAGCGTCGAGACGCTTCTCGCCATCACTCGGGATGTGCCGCAGGTCGTGATGCTGAAGCACGAGGATTACCCGGGGCTCGCCAAGCTCTCGGATGTGCGGGCGGGGAGCGAGACGGGCGATGTGCCCAGGATCTCGATCCTCTCCGGCAACTCGGGGCTTTTTCTGCCGCTCGAGCTTGGTCGCGGTGCGGATGGGGCGATGACGGGCTTTGCCTATCCCGAGATGATGGTCGACGTGGTGCGCGCGTATGCCGAGGGCAGTCCGGACCGCGCCGACGATCTCTTTGACGCGTATCTGCCGCTCGTGCGCTACGACCAGCAACCGGGCATCGGGCTCGCAATCCGGAAAGAGATCCTGCGCCGCCGCGGGCTGATTGCCTCCCCCACGGTGCGCGCGCCCGGTCCCAAGCTCTCGAGCGCGGATCATGAGGAGCTCAGTCGCCTCATGGCGCGGCTCGAGCGGCGCCTGGCAGAGCTCGGATGATGTTCGACCTCGTCATCAAGGGCGGTCGCGTGGCGACGCCTGCCGGCAGCTTCGAGGCGGATGTCGGTGTGCGGGGCGGGAGGATCACAGCCCTCGCCGAAGATCTGTCAGCCGAGGACGTGATCGATGCGCGCGGCCACTTGGTTTTGCCAGGCGGCATCGAGGCGCATTGCCACATCGCGCAGGAGAGCGCGTCGGGCCTTATGACGGCCGATGACTACCGCACGGGCTCTGCGAGTGCCGCGCTCGGCGGGAACTCGAGCTTCGTGCCCTTCGCCGCCCAGCACAAGGGCATGGGGATCGGCGAGACGCTGGCGCTTTATGACAGCCGTGCGGATGGGCAGTCGGTCATCGACTATTCCTACCATCTGATCGTTGCCGATCCGACGGAGGCCGCGCTCGCCGAGCTGCCCGTAGCCTTCGCGCGGGGCGTGACCTCGTTCAAAGTCTTCATGACCTACGACCGGATGCGAATCGACGACCGGCAGTTCCTCGACATCTTGAGCGTCGCGCGCGCCCATGGGGCCCTGACGATGGTTCATGCCGAGAACCACGGGATGATCGGCTGGATGACCGATCGGCTCCTCGCCGGCGGCAACAGCGCGCCTCGCTATCACGCGATCAGCCATCCCGCACTCGCCGAGGAGGAGGCGATCGGGCGGGCGATCGCGCTTTCCAAGCTCGTGGATGCGCCGCTCTTTATCGTGCATGTCTCCACGCCCGAGGGCGCGGCACTCCTCCGCTCGGCGCAAGAACAGGGCGCGCGGGTCTTTGGCGAGACCTGTCCCCAGTACCTCTTCCTCACCCGCGATGATCTGGATCGCGGCATGGAGGGTGCCAAGTTCATGTGCTCCCCCCCGCTCCGCGACGAGGCAACGCAGGAGGCGCTGTGGCGTCACATCCGCCTCGGCACGTTCGCCGCCGTCTCCTCGGACCACGCGCCCTATCGCTACGACGCAAGCGGCAAGCTCTCGGGCGGGGCGGGGGCCAGCTTCAAGGGCATTGCGAACGGGATGCCGGGGATTGCCTTTCGGCTGCCGCTGCTCTTTTCGGAGGGCGTGGTGGCGGGGCGGATCACCCTCGAGCAGTTCGTCGCGCTCTCCGCCGGCACTGTCGCGGAGTTGTATGGACTGGGCCGGAAGGGCCGGATTGCAATCGGCGCGGACGCCGATCTGGCGATCTGGGACCCCACGGCAGAGCGACACCTCACTCTCGCCGACGCGGGGGACGCCATGGATTACACGCCCTATGAGGGACGGGCCGTCACAGGCTGGCCGGTGACAGTGCTCTCCCGCGGGGTGCGCGTGGTGGAGGGTGGCTCGGTCGTCGCGCCAGCCGGTCATGGGCAGTTCATCGCGCGCGTGCCGGCGGGGCTCGGTGCTCAACCTGGACACCGGGCGGCCGAGGCGGACCCCGCGCAAAATTTCGGAGCGGAGATCCTGCCATGAGCGGCCCGATCCTGGTGATCAACCCCAACTCCAACGCTGAGGTGACGGCGGCCATGGACCGGGCGCTCGATGGCTTTCGCCGGACAGGCGGGCCGGAGATCCAGTGCGAGACGCTGGCGGAGGGTCCCTTTGGCGTCGAGAGCCAACGGGACGCTGACAGCGTGGTCCTGCCGCTCGTCCGTCGTGTGGACGCGCGCCCCGACGCCGCGGCTTTCATCATCGCCTGCTACTCGGACCCTGGTCTTGCCGCCTGCCGCGAGGCGACGTCGGTGCCGGTGTTCGGCATCCAGGAGGCGGGCGTCCTCACCGCCCTTGCGCGGGGCGACCGGTTCGGCGTGATTGCTATCGCAGAGGCCTCAATCCGGCGCCACATCGCCGCGATGCGCCGGATGGGCGTTCTGGAGCGCTGTGCAGGTGAGCGTGCGCTTGGCCTCACCGTTGCGGAAAGCGCGCGGGGCGAGACGTTTCAGCGCATGGAGGCCGTGGGGCGGGAGCTGATCGGTGACGGTGCAGATCTGCTTGTCCTCGGGTGCGCCGGCATGGCGCGCCACAGATCACCCCTGGAGGAGGCGCTCGGCCGCCCTGTGATTGACCCGGTTCAAGCCGCCGTTGCGATGGCGCTTGGCGCCTGCACTCACTGACCCAACCGGCCACTGGCGGGGCAAGCGCTGCATGGCTGCCCGCGCGTGCCATCGGACCAGGGACGTGTCCGAAAGCCGCATGGAGTGGTCTCAGACCGACTGGGTCCGCCGCGCGATCAGGCCACTGTCTTGACGGGTGGCAGAACGTCGTCGGGGATCGGGCACACATAGGGCGTCCGGGCCGTCGCCTCGGTGTGGGCTGCACGCGCAGCGGAGAGCGTCTCGGGGCGCAGCACCAGCTCCTGTGCGACGCCAGCCATCGCCTTTGCGGCGTGAACCAACCCCTTCTTGGCAGCGCCTGCCTTCCCCTGGGCTGTAAGCTGCCACGTGTGAAAGGGCGTTCCGACGGCGCAGGTCGCGACCCGCGCTTGAACGGTCGGCACGGCCCAACTCACGTCGCCGACATCCGTCGATCCCTCGCCGCCGGCGCCCGCAACGTCGAGCGGCGCCACGAAGTCGCAGAGCGGCAGCTTCGGGTCAGGGGTCATGCCGATCGCCGCAAAGGACGCCGCGATGTCGTCGGCTGTCAGCGTCGCCCGCATAGTCTCGGCAAACTCCCGGTCCTCTGCGTCGAAGGCCGGCGCGCCGAGCCGGTCGAGGCTCCGCTGCATCGCCTCCTCGAGGGGGCGGTTGGCGAGGAGGTTCGAGACAGCGGTGTAGACTCTCGGCTCGACCCGCGTTTCGGTCATCAGGCTGGCCCCGTCGGCGATCTTGCGCACGCGCTCGACCAGCGCGCGCATGCCGGGCAGATCTCGTGCGCGGATCAGCTGGCGGACTGTGGCCTTGGCCTGCACCACATTGGGGGCGATCCCGCCCGCGTCGAGATAGGCGTAGTGCACGCGGGCGTCATCGGGCATATGTTCTCGCATGTAGTTTACGCCCATGTTCATCAGCTCCACTGCGTCAAGGGCAGATCGGCCGAGATGCGGCGCGCCGGCGGCATGCGCAGCTTTGCCGTGGAACGTGAAATCGATCCGCGTGTTGGCGAGGGATTTGGGTCGCGCCACGGCGGTAAACGTCGAGGGATGCCAGGTGATCGCGGCGTCGACATCGTCGAAGACGCCGGCGCGCACCATAAAGGCCTTGGCGGCGCCCCCCTCTTCCGCCGGACACCCGTAATAGCGAACACGCGCCTCGATCCCGGCCTCCGCCAGCCAGTCCTTCACGGCCGACGCAGCCAGGAGCGCGGCCGCGCCGAGAAGGTTGTGCCCGCATCCATGCCCGTGCCCCGGTCCCTCAAGCGGGCGGTGTTCGGCGATGCCCGGCTCCTGGCTGAGCCCCGGGAGGGCGTCATACTCGCCGAGGATAGCAATCACAGGGCCGCTGTCCCCGGCCTCGCCCATCACCGCGGTCGGCAGACCGGCGACGCCAGGCGTCACACGAAATCCCTCTGCCTCGAGCGCGAGGCGGTGCTCTTCGGCCGACTTGGTTTCGGTATATGCAATCTCTGGCGTGTCGAAGACGCGGTCGGCAAGGGCCGTGAAGATCGGACCCTTCTCATCGATGCGCTCCCAGAGGGGGTCGGTGTTTTGCATCAGGCGCCTCCGAGATGTGAGATGAGAAAGCCGGTCATACGGCCAAAGACCTTTTTGCGGTTCGCGCGGTGCTGGAAGCCGTGACCCTCGCCCGGGATCCGCAGGATTTCATGCGGATGGCCTCTGCCGCGAAGAACGGTGGAGACGACCTCGGACTCGGACGGGGGCACGCGCGGATCCTCGAGCCCGTGCGCAATGAAGAGCGGCGCCTTCATGTCGTCCAGCTTGTGGATGGGGGACAATGCGTCGAGCCAAGGCCGGTCGGCAGGGTCTGTCGGGTCGCCGTATTCAGCAGCGCGGAGCTTTCGGCGGTAGTGGGCCGTGGTCTCGAGCTGCCGACAGAAATCCACAAAACCATATATATCGCATCCGGCATCCCAGTCGTCGGGATGCTCCGTCAGCGTGGCGAGGGTCATGTACCCGCCATAGGACTGCCCGCCGACGGCAAGCCCCTTTGGGTTGCGCGCCGCCATCCAGTCCCGCACCGCTTTCACATCGGCTACCGCGCGGGGACGTTTCTCGCGGTCATCGGCAGCCATCCAGGTGCGGCCATAACCGGAAGAGCCACGGATGTTCGGGGCAAGCACGCTCCATCCACGCGAGATCAAGTATTGGAGATCGGCCCGCCAGTTAGCGGCGAACTGCGATTCCGGCCCGCCATGGATCCAGACGAGGGCCGGACCGCTGCCCTCCCAGAAAAAGGCTGGGATTTTAACGCCGTCATCAGCGGAAATCAGCACTTCGTCCGGCGCACGCGCTGCCCCAAGCGCCGGACGCTCCACCATGGGTGAGGCGGGGCCCTCTGCCGGCAGCGTGTAGATGCGGTTTGGCGCGGTGAATGAGGCGATGGTCGCGGTCAGCGCCCCGTCCGGCCGGTAGGCGAGCGACAGAATGCGGCCCGTCGGGCTCTCTCGGGGCGTCTCGCCGCCGGTCTCCGGCTCGACCTCGATCAGGCTGGACACCCCGCGCCGGTTCACTGCGAGTGCCAACCGACCGCTTGCGCGGTGGAGAGCGATTTGCTCAACGTCGCCGTCGGGCGTCGAGATCCAGCGCATATCCCCGCTCTCGAGGTCGAGCGCGGCAAGCCCGGCGAACTCCCGCCCGCGGCTCGTCGCGAGGTAGAGGGTGCGACCATCCGGTGCGACGCGCAGCGCGGCGATTTCGCCCTCTTCAGCATTGAGGAGTGTGCGCACCGCGCCGCTCTCCAGATCGATCAGCAAGAGACCGGGCGTCTTCATGCCCTCCGTGTTGTCTTCCACAAGGAGGGAGCGTCCGTCGGGCGTGAAGGCCTTGGGCGTCCGCCAGCCCCGCGCCTCAAGAAGCGTGCGCTGCGCACCACTCGCCAGATCCAGGAGATGCACGTCCATGGAGGCGGGCTCCCGCGCGTTTGAGGACCACGCGATGCGCGACCCCTCGGGATCGAACGCGCCCCAATTGTGGACAAAGCGCGGATCCTGGAGAAGTGCACGGGCCTCAGCGGCGCCATCTTCGAGAAGCCAGATCTGGTGACGCTCATCGCCCCCCGCATCCGTGGTAAAGAGCAGATCTCGGCCGCCCGGCCGCATGCTGAGGCCGGTCACACGCTCGGCCGTTGCGAGCCGCAGCGCGGGCTCGCCTTCGGGCAGCGTTTTGGTCCAGATCTGGCCGATCCCGGTTTCGTCCGAGACATAGGCGAGGAGTGTCCCGTCGCTCGAAACAGCCGCCATCCCATCCATCGGCGCGTCGAAAAACGCGTTGAGAGAGGGCATACCCGGCGCGAGCTTGTCCGCAAGGCGGTCCGTGGCGTCGGCCATGGCGAGGGCCAAATCGGGTGCGTCGTCGGTCGCGACATGATTGGCCCGATCGACGATCTGAAACGCTGCCTCGGGCCAGGCTTTGGCCAGCCGATACGCCGCCGTCGGAGGGGTGACGACATCGTATCGGCCCTGGACGATCTCGCAGGGGAGCTGTTGGATGCGCCCGACATTCTCGAGGAGAAAGCCATCTGGCCGGAAAAAGCCGTTGGTGCAGAAATGCGTGAAGATGCGCGAGATCTCGAGCGCCGCTTTCCGCTCGGTCAAAGCTGCGATGTGTGCGGGGCTCGGCACCAGGGTCTGTGTTTGAGCCGAGTAGCTGCGAAGCGCCTCCGCAACTGGCCCGTGGACGGCGGGGTCGGGGTCGGTCAGCCGGCGAAAATAGGCGGCCAGAAGGTCGCCTCGTTCGGCCTCAGGGATGTGTCCGGCAAAGGCTTCATGCGCCTCCGGAAAGTGGAGGCCGATCCCCTCAAACCAGTGGCGCACCTCGCCCGGGGACCCGAGGAACACACCGTGTAGGCGCAGGCCAAGGCACCGCTCTGGGTGTGCGATTGCGTAGGCAAGGGACAGGAAACTGCCCCAGGATCCACCGGTCACAAGCCATTTGTCGATGCCGAGATGCATGCGCACCCGCTCGATATCCGCGACCAGCGCATCCGTGTCGTTGCCGCCGAGCTCCGCCGAGGGTGTCGAGCGTCCGCAGCCCCGCTGATCGAAGAGAACGACGCGAAAGCGGCCTGGGTCGAACGTGCGTCGCTGAAACGGCTTTGCCCCGCCGCCCGGTCCGCCGTGAAGGAAAACGGCAGGCAAGCCCTCGGGCGTCCCAACCTCTTCGACATAGAGCTCGTGGGGCGGGTCGACGGCGAGGCGGTGCGTGCGGAAGGGCTCGATCTCCGGGTAAACCTGATCCCATGCCCGCATCGTCTGCCCCCAATCCCAGCTGCCCCGGGGATGGTTCGCGCATTTCTTGAGCAGGGGCAAGGGCCCCGGCTGATGAATGATCTTTCGGGCTTCCCTCTCGCCGTGGGCGACATACCATACCAAGGCCACAAGAACGAACAGGAGAGGTCGCAATGAAGGATGGTCTGATAACCGGCGTCGTCGCCGGTGCGCTCACCGCATCGGCAGCGTGGGCGGACACCCCTCCCGACACCATGGTGATGGCCTACAACATCGACGCCATCAGCACGTTTGACCCAGCCCAGATCGGCGAGGTGGTCACGAACGAGATCATTCTCAACACCTGCGACAGCCTGGTTGAGATCGACCCCGCGGATGAAAGCCAAGTGCGCCCGCGGCTCGCCGACAGCTGGGAGGTCTCGGATGACGGCCTTGTCATCACGTTCAACCTCAACCCGGATGCGGTCTTCCCGTCGGGCAACCCGGTCACAGCCACCGACACTGTCTGGTCGATGCAGAGGGTGCTTGAGCTCGGCTTCGGAAACTCCGCATCGCTGACGGATTACGGCTTCACGCTCGAGGCGAACGACACTCAGTTCGTGGCCATCGACGACCACACCTTCCAGATGACGCTCTCTAAACCCTATCCGACGGCTCTGATCATGCAGGCGGTGGCGGCGAACCGGGTCGCGAACACGCTGGACAGGGTCTATCTTGAGGACAAGGCGGTCGATGGCGACTACGCCAATGGCTATCTCACCACCAACACCGCCTGTGTCGGCCCTTACAAGCTCGTGCGCTGGAATGCGGGCGAAGTCGTGATCCTTGAGGCGAACGAGAACTACTACGGTCCGGCGCCGGCGACCAAACGGTGGCTGATGCGCCACGTTCCCGAGGCCGGCGCTCAGCGGCTACTGCTCGAGCAGGGTGACGTGGATATCGCGCGGGATCTCGGCTCGGAGGACATCCGCGACATGACCGGGACCGACGGGCTCGAGTTCGTGTCGGCGCGGAAGCACCAGCTCCTCTATATGGGCTTTGACAGCGGTCAGGAGCGGTTTGCAGACGATCGGGTGCGTCTCGCATTCAAATATCTGATCAACTATGATGCGCTTGCTGAGACCGTGATGGCCTTCGACGGCGTGCCACGGAACTCGGTTGTGCCGATCGGCGCTTACGGCGCGCTCGACGAGGAGGAGGGGCAGCCCTTCAGCCTCGATCTCGACAAGGCGCGGGAGCTTCTGGCGGAGGCCGGCTACGCGGACGGGTTCGAAGCACGGCTCTTCATCGGCTCGGCGCCCTATTCGGCAGCGGTTGCGCAGCATGTGCAGGCCAACGCGGCCGAGATTGGCGTCACACTCAATATCGAGCAGATGGCGAATGCGCAGCTCTTCTCAGCCTTCCGCGGCCGTGATTTCGACACTGTCATGCTCGGGTGGTCGACCTCTGTTCCGCACGCGCATGGTATGCTGTCGCGCCACGCTGTGAACCCGGACAATTCCGAAGAGGCCAAGCTGACAATGTTCCCGACGTGGCGGGCCCAGTGGTTCCGGCCTGAGTTCAACGAGAAGGTCGAGGCGGCACTCTTCGAGCAGGATGTCGAGAAGCAGCTGCAGATGTATCGCGAGCTGCAGATGGACCACATGAACCAGGGGCCGTTCGCCTACATGTTCCAGACCCTCAACAAGGCGATGATCCGTGACGACGTCGAGGGCTTCAGCTGGAACGCCTTCCGCGTCTACTACTCCGACGCCGTCAAAGGCTGAGGGCATGGCGCTCGCGGAAACCCTCGCGACGCCCGAGTTCAAACGTCGCGCCCTTTCGGGCGCGGCGGCTGCCGGTCGGCTGCTGATTTCTGTCTTCGTCACGATCCTGGGCCTTCTGGCGCTCACCTTCTTCATCGGGCGGATGTTGCCGCTCGACCCGGTCGTGGTGATCCTCGGCGACGACGCCAGTCAGGAGAGCATCGATAAGCTCGTCGCAAAGCTCGGCCTCGACCAACCTCTCTACATTCAGTTTGCGACATATGTGCGCGACGCGCTGACCTTCGACTTCGGCGTCTCCCTGACCTCCGGACGCCCGGTGATCGAGGACATCGCACGGGTCTTTCCGGCCACGGTGGAGCTCGCCACGATCTCGCTGGTCTTCGGCGTTCTGATCGGCGTGCCGCTCGGCGTTCTCGCCGCAGCGCGGGCCGGCACCTGGGTCGATCACACGATCCGGATCGTGGGTCTGGTCGGATACTCCGCGCCCAATTTCTGGCTCGGCCTGATGGGCCTAGTCCTCTTTTACGCCACACTTGGCTGGGTTGGAGGGCCGGGGCGGATCGACTTTGTCTTTCAGTATGACCTGGAGATCTGGTCTGGCTTTTACTTGATCGACGCTGCGCGGATGGGAAGGTGGGACATCTTTGGCGATGTCTTCAGCCGGATCGTGCTTCCCGCGTCGATCCTGGCCTATGGAGCCCTGGCCTACATCGCCCGCATGACACGCTCCTTCATGCTGGAGCAGTTGGGGCAGGAATACGTCACCGCGGCGCGCGTCAAAGGGGCCTCGGAGGCGCGGGTGATCTGGCGGCACGCATTTCCGAACATCGCGGTTCAACTCGCGACGGTGATTGCGCTCTCCTATGCATTCCTCCTCGAAGGAGCCGTCCTGACCGAGACGGTCTTTGCCTGGCCGGGCTTTGGCCGGTATCTGACGACCGCGCTCCTCCGCGCCGACATGAACGCCGTTCTGGGCTGCACGCTGATTGTCGGGCTGATTTTCATTGGCCTGAACCTTCTGACCGATGTCTTCTACCGCGTCTTTGACCCGAGGACCCGATGACCGACGTCGCTGCACCGCCCCCCTCGCTCCGCGCCTGGCTGGATGCCGACGAAGCGCAGTCCCCGGGCCAGGCCCGCGCCCAGGCGGCCTGGCGGAGTTGGCTTCGCCTTGCCGCGAACCCACCGGCGATGCTCGGGTTCTGGATCCTGGCCGTGGTGCTGGTGGCAGCGATCTTTGCGCCGGTTTTCGCGACCCACGATCCCTTTGCTCAGGACCTGCAAGCGCGTCTGCAACCGCCCTCGCTCGCGCATTTTTTCGGCACGGACGATCTCGGCCGCGACATCTACAGCCGGATCCTCTACGGCGCGCGGACGACGATCTACATCGCGCTCCTTGTGGCCGTCATCGTTGGGCCGGTTGGTCTGCTGGTGGGCACCGCCGCGGGCTATATCGGGGGTTGGGTCGACATCGTTGCCATGCGTGTGGTCGACATTTTCCTGTCCTTCCCGGCGCTGATCCTCGCGCTGGCCTTTGTGGCGGCGCTGGGGCCGGGGATCGAGAACGCAATCCTTGCGATCTCCCTCGCGGCTTGGCCGCCGATTGCGCGGCTCGCGCGGGCGGAGACGCTGACCGTGCGCTCCTCGGACTACATCGCGGCGGTGCGCCTTCAAGGGGCGAGCCAGTGGCGGATCATCACGCGCCATGTCGTGCCGATGTGCCTGTCCTCGGTGATCGTGCGCGTGACGCTCAACATGGCGGGCATCATCCTGACCGCGGCCGGGCTCGGCTTTCTCGGCCTCGGTGCCCAGCCGCCGGCGCCGGAGTGGGGGGCGATGCTCTCGACCGGGCGGCAGTTCATGCTGACCAACTGGTGGATGGCGACGGCGCCCGGGGTGGCGATCCTCCTGGTGGCGCTGGCGTTCAACCTCCTTGGCGACGGCCTTCGGGACGTTCTGGACCCGCGCCATGAGTGAGCTTTTGCGGATCGACGCGCTTGATGTGGCCTATGCGAGCCGCAAGGGCCTTAGCCCGGCGCTTCGGGGGGTGAGCTTTGCCCTCGGGGCCGAGAAGGTTGGGATTGTCGGCGAATCCGGTTCCGGCAAGTCGACCACGGGGCGGGCGATCCTCCGACTTCTGCCCCGCGCGGCGAAGATGACGGCGAAGACGCTGAAGTTCCAGGAGGTCGATCTGGCTGCGGCCTCTGAGCGCGAGATGCGTAGGATCCGCGGCGCACGGATCTCGATGATCCTCCAGGACCCGAAATATGCGCTGAACCCGCTCAAGACCGTCGGGGCCCAGATCACCGAGAGCTGGAAGATCCACCACCCCGCTACCTCGCGGGCGGAGCTCCGGGATCGCGCGCTCGACATGCTCGAGAAGGTCAAGATCCGGAACCCGTCGCGGGTCCACGACCTCTTCCCGCATGAGGTCTCCGGCGGCATGGGCCAGCGGGTGATGATTGCAATGATGATGGTGCCCGAGCCGCGGCTGATCATCGCCGACGAGCCGACCTCAGCCCTCGATGTGACCGTGCGGCGGAGCGTGCTCGACACGCTCGCTGAGCTGGTGGAGGAGCGCGGCGCCGGGCTGATCTTTATTTCTCATGATTTGCCGCTTGTCGCGCGGTTCTGCGACCGGATCGTCGTGATGTATGCCGGCCGCATCGTTGAGGAGATCGCGGCCTCGGATCTGAAGGATGCCTGTCACCCCTACACGCAGGGCCTCCTCGCCAGCCTGCCCCCCCTGGATCGCCAGCTTGAGCGGTTGAGTGTGCCGGTCAGGGATCCCGCTTGGCTGACGGGCCCGGTCTACCGCAACGGAGCAGCGGCATGACTGCGCTGGCGACCCGCGATCTCTCCGTGGTCTTCGGTCGCGGTGCGGAGGCGATGCGCGCTGTCTCAAGCGTCAGCATCGAGGTGCCGCGCGGTGCCGCATTCGGGCTTATTGGCGAGTCGGGCAGCGGCAAGTCCACTGTCCTGCGCGCCGTGAGCGGGCTCAATCTCTCTTACACCGGCAGCGTGACCATCGATGGGGCGGAGGCGGAGCGCCCGCGCGGTCTGGCGTTCTTTCGCCGTGTCCAGATGGTGTTCCAGGATCCCTATGGATCCCTTCACCCGCGCAAACTCGTGCGCGACGCGCTCCTCGAGCCGCTCCGCATCCACCGCATTCCGGATGGAGAGCAGCGGATGGCCGAAGTCCTCGATGCGGTCGATCTGCCGCGGGAGTTTGCCTACCGCTTCCCCCATCAGCTCTCAGGTGGCCAGCGCCAGCGCGTGGCCATTGCGCGGTGCCTGATCCTCGAGCCTGAGATCCTGCTCCTCGACGAGCCGACCTCGGCGCTCGATGTGTCGGTCCAGGCGGGCGTCCTCAACCTCCTGAAGCGCCTCCAGGAGGAGCGCGGTCTGACGTATTTGATGGTCAGCCACGATCTTGCTGTCGTGACGCATATCTGCTCGGACGTGGCGGTCATGACGAACGGAGAGATTGTCGAAACGCTTCCCGCCGATGACATTCGGAACGGTGCCGCCCGTCACTCCTACGCGCGGGAGCTGTTGACCTCGGCCCGTTCTGTCGGTGCGCTCTAGACCCACCCGGTTCCGCCCCATGTGAGAAGCGGGCTTTTGAAGACATGGACCGACGCAAAGCCCCTCTGTTCCAGAAGGGCGGTTGAACGATCCGTTTGAAGCATGGCCGTGCCGATCACGATGGGCGTCACCCCGGCAAGAGAGAGAAGATCGAGCCCGGCGCTGATCGACCGCCCTGTGCTGATCACATCGTCGATCAACGCGATCCGGCGCCCCGGCAGCAGTGGTCGGAGACGCGGGTCGAGATAGAGCCGCTTCTCGCTGTCTGGGCTGGTGATTGAGCGCAGTGGCACCGAAAGCGCCGGATCGTACCAGAACTTCTGCGATGTCCCGAGCGGCACGTAGCGCGAGTGACCCAAGCGCTCCGCCACGGCGCGGGCAAGGGTCAGGCCGAGTGTGGGCAGACCTACGACGATGTCGGGTTTGAGCGGGCGGAGGCGCGCGGCAAGAAGATCGGCCACTGCGCGCTCCACTTCGAAACCAGCCTGGTTGAGGATCAATGAGGCGAGCGCGGTCTGTCCCTCTTCGAGGGGGCGGATCGGGAGCAGGAGGACCCGTCCGTCGGGCATCGTCGCAGGGTAGGCGCCCTGCCAGGGCGGCGGCGGCGCATCCGTCACAAAGTCCTGCCAGAAGGCCTCCGGCCTCATTGCGACAGCACCGGCGACCGTAGAAGCCGCCCGGCCAGCGGATCGGCGATGCCGAGATCGGTCTGATGCGGCCCCTTGTTGCACGCGAGGGTCGCGCCGACGAGCGCTTTGAAGACGAGGTATGGCGGCGCCCAGTCGACAACGGCGTCCATGGCCTGGCGCACCGCTTGAAACCCAGCGGCCACATCCGCGAGCGGTGCAGGCGAGATCAGTCCGCCGATCGGGAGGGCAAGATGCGCTCGAACCGCGCCACCGGCCGCGACAGCCATCCCTCCACCGGAGCCAATCAGAGCATTGGCCGCAACGGCCATGTCCTGCGGGTTGCTGCCAAAGACCGTCAGGTTGTGACTGTCATGACTGACAGTCGTGGCAAACGCTCCGCGCCAGGCACCCCAGCCGGTCAGGACACCGATCCTGGCCGTGTCTTGGGCGCCGTGTCTGTGAAGAACGGCGATCCACGTGCCGCCGGCGGGCAGCGACACTCGGCCGCACTCAACCTCCGCCCGAACTTCGCCCCACGCGGTGAAGCGTGGCTTGTCGATGGTCGCAAGGCGCAGGTCGGGTCCTTGGGCGTGGAGCACAAAGTCCTCGGACGTGAGCGGCGCGACATGCATCGAACGGGCAAGGGCCTCCGGTGGCGGTGCGGGGGGCTGCGGCCGAGGAGGTTTGCCATCGACGAAAACAGTCTGGGCGCAAAGCGTCTCGAGGCCGTCGAAGATTACGAGGTCGGCGCGTTTTCCGGGCGCGACAAGACCGAGATCCGCCCGACCGAGGCGGCGCGCCGGCGCGAGCGTCGCGGCGCGGAGGGCGGCCATCGGCGGCAGTCCCAGCTCAACCACCCGGCGGAGTTGGGCGTCGAGACCGCCCACCTCGTGCAGCTCATCGGGAAAGACGTCATCCGTGGCGAGCGTCAGGGTGGGCGGGATCTCCGGCAGCGCGCGAAGGGCCTCGATGCACTCCGGCAGGAGGTGTGGGTGGCTTCCGCGAAGCTCGACCCAAAGCCCCGCGCGGAGTTTCTCGAGCAGGTCCTCGGCTGATGTGATCTCGTGGTCTGATCCAATCCCAGCCGCCGCATAGGCCTGGAGCTCCGCCCCCGAGAGCCCACGCGCATGCCCGGAGATCGGGCGCCCCGCGGCCTCGGCCGCCGCGAGGATCGCGCGCATCCGCGGCGACCGCGCGGTGACGGCTGCCATGTCCATCACCTCCGCCAAGCCCGCAGGAGCCTCCGCGAGGAGCGGCGCGATGATTTCGGCATCAAAATCTGCCCCGGCCCGCTCGAACCCCGGCGCGGACGGCACGCAGGACGGAACTTGGACCAGGGCTCGGAGGGCCGTCGCATCGGCTGCCGCGTGCGCGTAGGCCATCCCCTCGGTGCCCGCGACATTGGCAAGCTCGTGAGGGTCCCAGACCACGGTGGTGACGCCGCGCGGCAAGACGGTGGCCGCATAGGTCTCCGGCGTGACCATTGAACTCTCGATGTGCATGTGACTGTCGATCAGTCCCGGGGCGATCAGGGCGCCACCGGCCTCACACATGTGCTTGGCATCTGTCCGCGTGCCGGGCGGATGGACCGACGCGATGAGCGGTCCCGAGAGGCCGATATCGGCCGCGCGGACCTCGCCGGTCGCCACGTCGGCAACGGAGGCGCCGGTGATCAGCCAGTCAAACGGGCGCAGTCCCAGCGCGGCGCCGACGGCAGCGTCCCGGTCCTCCGGCGTGATCGGACGATCCACCATGGGCCTCTAAGCCGCCTCGAGCGCGTCGAAGAAGAGGGTCCGAACCCGCGGGGCGTCCACTTTGGTGACGAGGTGGGCATTCGCAGGCGTGCCGGGCCGCGTGTCGACGACGGTACGACCGCGGGTCAGGGCGCCGCTCAGCTCCACGTCGACGCGCACCGGGGAGACCTCCGCCGCCCCAGGGTCGATCATGAGCGCGGCCGCCACGGGATCGTAGAGCGCCATCGCGCTCCGCCCCCGTTCGAGCGCGATGTCGAGATAGCCGCCGGCAAGATCCGCCAAGAGGGCTGCATGCTGGCCCGACCCGCCGCGGAGGCGCGCGACATCGGCTTCCGTGATGTCCACTTGGCGGCAGGCGTCGAGATCGGCAAACGTGATCGGCACATTGCGGGCAAGGAGGATCGCCAGCGCCTCCGGATCGGCGGCGGCGTTGAACTCCGCCGACGCCGTGTGGTTCCCTCGTGCGGCGGCCCCGCCCATCCAGACGATCCGTGCGACCCGCTCGAGAAGGGCGGGCTCGGCCAATGCAAGCGTCGCCAGATTGGTCAGAGGGCCGAGGGCCAGGATTTCAGCCGCCTCCGTCCGCTCGAGCCAAGCGCGCAGCGCGGGCATTGCCGGCGCTGTCGGAGGTTGCGCGTCGGGAAGGACGCGGCCCCGCGTGCGCATGCCGGCGGCTGTCAGGATGTGTGTTGCCGTGACCAGCCCACCGAGGATGCCGCGCGCCGCGCCAACGGTGATCGGCCAGGTCCAGCCGAAGGCAAGGGCGGCGCGGGCTGCGGTGTGGCGGACTTCATCGAGCTCTGCGCACCCGAAT
This sequence comes from Pseudomonadota bacterium, assembly GCA_039193505.1. Taxonomy (GTDB): domain Bacteria; phylum Pseudomonadota; class Alphaproteobacteria; order Rhodobacterales; family Rhodobacteraceae; genus Algicella. Next base: position 21,332 of record JBCCWM010000005.1, read on the forward strand.
GAGACTGAGATGCCATCGATTTGCCGCGCGCGGGCGACCATCAGGATCGCGAAAAGGTCGTCCGCGCCCATGTCGCTGTCGATCCAGAGGCCCATCGGCTCAGCCGACCCGCGCGAGCCGCACGGCGCGCTCGCGCGGGAGGTCGAAGGCAAGCTCCGTGCCGAGGGCGTGCGGCGGCGCCGTCGCTGCCGTTTCGGCTTTGATCCGTCCGAGCGGGCTCTCCAGGACGATCTCGCGGCGCTCGCCCGCGAAGGCGGTGCCAACGACGCGCCCGCGATGGGGACCCGCGCCGAGCGCGACAGCCGACGGGCGCCATGCAAGTGCGCCGTCCCCCTCTGGCACAATGACCTCGAACCCCACGAAGTCTGCGACGAAGCCGGAGATCGGACGCGACCAGATCTCCTCCGGTGTGCCGATCTGCTCGATCCGGCCGTCTCGCATCACGACGATGCGGTCCGACAGGGCCAGCGCCTCGCCCTGGTCGTGCGTGACGAAGATCATGGTGACCCCGGTTTCGCGTTGGAGGCGCTGGAGCTCAGTCCTCATATCGAGGCGCAGGCGGGCATCGAGGTTGGAGAGCGGCTCATCGAGGAGGAGGAGCGCGGGCTCCATCACCAGGCTGCGGGCGAGTGCCACGCGCTGCTGCTGGCCACCGGAGAGCGCCGCGACGGGGCGGCCTGCGAAGTCCGAGAGGCCGACTGTGGCAAGCCCCGCCTCGACACGGCGCCGGAGGTCCGATGTCCCGGCCAGCCGGAGGCCGAACGCCACGTTCTCGAAGACGTTGAGATGGGGGAAGAGCGCGTAGGACTGGAAGACGAGCCCGACGCCCCGGCGCGATGGCGGCACGCGTGTGATGTCACGCCCGGCGAGCTCAATCCGACCAGAGCGGATCGAGACGAGGCCCGCGATGGCGCGCATGGTCGTGGTTTTGCCGCAGCCCGAGGGCCCGAGGAGGGTGACGAGTTCGCCATCGGCAACGGCCAGGTCGAGCGCTTCGACGGCGACGGTCTGGCCGTAGGCGATGGTCACATCTTCGAGCGACAGGTGATCAGACATAGCGTGAGAAGCCGAGAGTGCGCTCGGCGGCGAAGACAATGCCCACCGACATCAGCGCGAGGAGCGCCGAGAGGGCGGCGACAGAGGGATCGTAGGTGATTTCCATATAGGCGATCATGTCGATTGGCAGCGTACGCACCCCGGGCCCGGAGAGGAAGAGCGAGACGGGGACCTGGTTGAAGGAGGTCACGAAGCCGAGGATGAAGGCTGCGAGGACACCACCGCGGATGTTGGGCAGGACCACGCGGAGAAAGGCACCGGTGCGCGTTGCGCCGAGAAGGAGAGCGGCCTCCTCAATGTCGGAGCGGAGGTTGGCAAGGCTCGCCGAGACGACGCGCACGGCATAGGGCAGGACAAGGGCTGTGTGGGCGAGGAAGAGCGCCGCGTAGATCCCGATGCCGGTTGGGATGACGAGATATCTGAGGAGGGCGAGGCCGACAATGAGGCCCGGCACGATGATCGGCGTGGAAAGCGTGAGGCGGATCGCCTCGGCCCCGGGGATCGGGTAGCGGTGGAGTGCATACGCGGCCGGTATGCCGAGGAGGAGGGCTGTGAGCGTGCCGAAAATGGCGAGGCTCATCGAGACGGCAAAGCTGGTGCGGAAGCTCTCGACCTCGAACACCTTTATGAACCAGCGGAGGGACAGGCCGTCGGGTGGGAAGGCGAGGCTTTGACCGGCCGAGAGGGCCGCTGCGACGATGATGAAGAAGGGGCCGATCAGGAAGAGGAGCGTGAGCGCGAGGATCAGTCCCCGGAGGATGGGCCCGGTCATGGCGCTTTGCCCAGACGGCGTGGCGGGGTGTTGATGTGGTGCCCGCCGGAGGGGGGCTCCCACCCACCCACCCCCGCCCCCCTCCGGCGGGCGTGGCAGATGTTCTGAGAGAAGCGGGCTCGCGTCATTGGGTTTGGCGGGCAGTTGCGATCCGTCGGAGGACCAGATTGGCCGAAAAGCACATCACGATCAGGATCATGGCGATCACCGAGGCGCTTGCCGCATCGCCGGCGACCGTGATCCGCTGGTAGAGGAGGGTCTCGAGCATCAGGACTTTGGCGCCGCCGAGGATTGCCGGCGTGATGTAGGCTGTGAGGGCGCCGGTGAAGACGAGCGTTCCGCCGATCACCAGACCTTCGCGGGTCAGCGGCAGGATCACGCGCCAGAACACCTGCAGCCAGTTTGCACCGAGAATGCGGGCGGCCGGGACGGCGTCCTTGGGCATGTTCTCCATCGCCGAGACCAGCGAGACGATCATCAGGGGCATGAAGAGCTGCAGAAGGCCGATGGCGACTGCGGTTTCCGTGAAGAGAAAGCGGATTGGCGTCTCGATGAGGCCGAGGCCCGTCAGGGTCTCGTTGACGATCCCCGTGCGCCCGAGGATCACGAGCCAGGCATAGGTGCGCGCCACGGGAGAGATCATCAGGGGCAGAATGACGAGGCCGAAGACCCTGCCGCGCGCACCTGGAGGGAGGGCCACAATCGACCAAGCGGCGGCGTAGCCGACGATGGCGGAGATCAGCGTGACGAGGGCGCCGAGGCGGAGGGTCCGCCAGAAGACGGCGCGGTTCTGGCCGCTGGAGAAGAAGTCGACATAGGCTGCGACGGACCAGGCGCCCTCGGCGCGAAACGCCTCGGAGAGGAGGATGGCGACCGGCGCGATGAAGAGCGCGGCCGCAAACAGGGCTGCGGGAAGCGCGAGGGCGAGCGCCTCGGCGCGGCTCTCAAACATTGAGGGCGCGGTGCGCCGTCGCTATTCGAGCACCAGGCTGTTCCACTGCTCAAGCCAGGTCGCGCGGCGGTCGAGGATGGCATCTGCCGGGACGAGGGACAGCTGAGCCGCCGTGTCGGCGCCGTAGGTCAGGTTCTCGGCGATCTCGTCCGACACCACGACCTCCGCGTTTGCGGGGCTGTCGACAAGCGCTTCCGCGAGGGCCGTTTGGATCGGGGTCGAGAGCCAGAAATCCATGAACTGGAGCGCCAGCTCCTCGTTGCCGTTGTCTTTGGTCATGACCATGACATTGAGGCCCCCGGTCTGCCCCTCCTCGGGCGTGGCCCAGGCCATTGGCAGGCCGTTGTCCTTGAACCTGCCCCAGGCGAACCGGCCGACGGGTGCGGCCCAGATCTCTTCCTGGGCCATCAGCTGCGCAAGCTGGGAGGACCGGACGTAATACGTGACGATGTCGTCGCGGGACTCGCCGATGGCCGTCATCGGCGCTTCCAGCGTGAGGTCATCGTCGCCGAGCGCCTTGCCGAGCATGTAAAGCGACGGCGGACCCTGGTTTGTCGTCACGTCCGGGAAGGCGACGTTTCCGGCGAGCTCTTCGGAGAGGAGGTCGGCCCAGCTCGTCACCTCCACCTTGTCCGTGCGGTACACGATTGACGTGGCATAGAACGTATAGCCGATGCCGAGATGGTCGCCGATCGGGTCCTTTGCGATCTCATAGAGCTTCGCGTGGTTCTCGAGCTTCGAGACATCGATCGGCTGGAGGAGCCCCTTCCGCGCGGCACCGAGCGCGTCATGGGAGGACAGGACCGCCATGTCGATCACCGGATCTGCGGAATTGGCTTCGATTTTTGCCAGACGCTCAACAGAGTTGCCGGTCTCGACCACAATGTCGCAGCCGCAGATCTCCTCGAACGGGCCGTAGACGATCTCTTCGAAAGCATCCTGAGAGAAGGCATAGACCGAAATCGTAAGGTCCTCCGCAGCCACGGCGGTGGCGAAGGCGAGGGGAAGGGCGGCAAGCGGCAAGGGTCTCAGCATCGGGTGTCTCCAGGTCGGCACAAGTGTCGTGTCAAGGCTGTCCGACATTGCGGGGCTTGTCTCCCCAAAAACGGAGCGGTGCTCTTAGCAAGACGGTGCTCGGAGGAGCGGTGCACAGTCAGCAAGCAGCGCCGGATGGGCAGTGCGGTCCGCTGCCTCGAGGGCCACACCGCGGCCCTGCCGCTTTCTGCGGCAACGGAAACGCCCGTTCGCCGGTTTTCCTTCCCAGCGCTGAGTTCGCCGCTTAGCCTGGGTTTGCGGCGGCATCTGCCCGAGGCGGCTGCGTGGCCCAGTGCCCTGGTGGCGAGGCCGACCGTCCTGCGCCGACGGAGACAGCGAGGACCACGTGCGAGGCTTTTGTCTGACGGCCAAAACTGAGAGATCCGCAGTCGGCATCGTCCGGGCGCCGGTCAAGTGCCGCTCGATCAGCCTGGCTCCGGCTCGGTTCGGCGCCGGGGGCTAGGGCTCATGCGTCGCTCCAGGATGGCTGTGAGCTCGGTGGCCAGGGTCACCATCACTGGCGTGAACGGAGAGGACAGAACTGTCGGTGCGGGCGCTCGCGCCAGACGGGCCGCCACCAACGCGGAGGGCCGATCAACGCACCGCAGACAAAGTCCGGGGGAGGGCGCTTCAACCTTGTCGCTCGACTGGAACGGAGCGGGAGACGCGCATCCGGCTCATGCACCGCCTGGAGCGTTGCCGGAGCCTCACATGTCGTCCCGGCTCCGGCGCACCGCCGCACGCAGGAGCTTTAGTGCCGCGACCAAGCCCGTCGGCGCCCAAACCACGGCGCGCCGGAGAGAAGCCGCTCGGACCTTTCGCGTACCCCCTTCTGACAGTCGTCTTGTGCGCTGGGTGGGTCCGCCCCGGACAGCGCTGTGCGCGCGTGCGACCTTACCGGACCCGGCAGCCGCGTCTTGCCAGAGCGCGCTGGTGGGACGTGAGGCGTGTGCTCTGCCAACGTCGAGCCTGACGCCCGCGCCGTACATCCCATCGGGCGCAGGGGACATCGCGTTTGAGGATGGTTGAGATGGAGTTGGATCGCGCCGTTCGCACCATGCTTGACGAGGCCATCCGCGTTGGCCCAGGCGGCCGGGTGCTGATCCTCGCGGAGGATGCGGGAGAAGGGTTCTATGGGCCGGGCTTGGCGGCGGAGATCGCGGCACGGATGCGGAGGGCTGGCCTCGCCGTCACGGAACGCCCGGTGCCCTTTCATCCATTGCCCCAGCCGGTGTCGCCGGATCTGGTCGCGGCGATGCGGTCGCATGACGCGACGCTCTTTCTCGCGCGCCTGGGCGACCAGTTGAGGTTTGACGAGAGCCTCGCGGAGGTGGCCCCGGTTGTCTGCTACGCGATCGATCTTGAGATGATGGGCTCGGCCTTCGGACACCTCCGAGGGCTCCGCGCTCTCAAGACATGCGTCGACCGCGCGCTTTGGGCCGCGCGGGAGGTGCGGATCACCTGTCCGCTCGGCACGGATCTCTGGGCGCCGGGGGCCGCGTCTCAGCCGGAGGACACGACGGTCCGTCGGTTCCCGCTCGCCATTCACAGCCCGGTTCCGGCATCCTTGCTTCACGGCGTTGTCGCCCAGACGGGGTTTCTCGTCGGCACGGGCGCGACCTACTATGAGCCCTACGGGATCGGGTTGCAGGACAGTCTCCGGGTCCGCATTGAGGCCGGGCGGATCACGGCGTTTGACGGACGGGCGCGCGACGTTGCGGCTGCGGAGGCGCATTACCGCGACGTTGCGGCGCGGGCTGGGCTCGACCCCTGGACTGTCCATTCCTGGCATGCCGGGATCCACCCGGGCTGCAGCTTCAGAGCGCCTGCCGGCGACAATCTGGCGCGATGGTCGGGGGCTGCGTTCGGCAATCCGCGGCTTCTTCACTTTCACACCTGCGGTGACACGCCACCCGGCGAGATCTGCCTCAACGTGGTCGACCCGACGATCACTGTGGACGGTGTCGCGCTCTGGGAGGACGGGCAGCTCAGGCCCGAGCGCGTTGCGGGCGGGGCGGCGGCCCTGTCGCAGTCGCCGAACCTTGCGGCGGCCCTTCGTGCGCCCGCCCGTGAGATCGGGCTGGGGCCCTCCGGCAGACTGGCCTTCGCGGACGCAACGGCGCTGGTCGACTAGCGCGGACCTCCTCGAATCGGGTGTCACCGCGTACACTCGGGATTTGCGCGGCGGAGGGTCCGGATGAGCGACCAAGACCTCGACACCATCCTCAAACCGAAGACCCGCACTCGAACCGAGCGGCCGCGGCTCTACAAGGTGATCCTCCTCAACGACGACTACACCCCGCGGGAGTTCGTGGTCAAAGTGCTGAAGGGTGTCTTTAAGATGACCGAAGCGGAGGCCTTCGGCGTGATGATGACCGCGCATCGCCGCGGGGCCTGCGTCGTTGCGGTCTACACCAAGGACATCGCTGAGACGAAGGCCCGTGCGGCGACCGAGATGGGCCAGCGCCAGGGATATCCCTTGTCCTTCACGACGGAGCGGGAGACCTAGACGGCCGGCACACGCCCGAGATCTTGCGATCGAGCGTGCCATTTTGACCAGATGTTCTGCTTTCCACACTCAGATGCTGTTTTGCACGCCTGAGTTGGGTTAGGCTTGCTCCAACAACCAGGGAGGCAGCGGTGCGGTATCTGATCTCAGTGATGGCCCTCGCGCTCGGGATCGCTGAGGCAGCGGCAAGTGCTTGGCCGCGCCCGCCGGGTGAAACCTTCGTGTCCATCACCTTCGGCGCGTTCTCCACAGCGGCCGACGCGCCCGAGGGCGAGGCGTTTGAGCGGCTCTCGCTCGACTACTACATGGAATACGGTCTTACGGAGCGGATCACGGTGGGCGGCAAGGCGGTCGCGGGACTGCGAACGGATGCCGATGAGGCGGGTGAGGTCGCGACCGATGTCGCGGCCTTTGCTCAGACGCTCCTCTGGCGGGGGGCCGCAGGCGATGTCATCTCGATCCGGGGCCGTGTGACGGCCTCTCTCGACGATCTCGCCTCAACGCCCGCCTCCGACATCGATGACGGCGAGGAACTGCGCGCCGCGCTTCAGTATGGACGCGGGTTGGACACGCCCTGGGGCAATGGCTGGCTCGACAGCGCGCTTGGCTACGCGACGTTTACGGGTGCGCGGGCGGATCAGGTGACCGCAGACCTCACGCTGGGCCTCCGACCGGCCGAGCGTTGGTTGGGCCTTGTGCAGATGTTCGGAACCGTCGGTCTCGGGAGTGAAGAGCTTGGCGGGGCGGATTTTGACGCGATCAAACTGAAGACCGCCGTGGGGCGGGAGTTCGACGCGGGGCCGAGCGTCCTGCTCGGCCTTGGCGGCGACGTCTACACACGGGGGATCGATGCGGGTCTTGAGGCGACGCTGACGCTTTGGACCAGCTTTTAGGTGTCGCAACTGGTCGGGCGAAGCGTCGCAACGAACCGGCTTGCACTCGGGGCAGGGCGTGTAACACTGCGTCAAACGACCAGGTGCCCCCATGAACCGTTTCTCTGCGCTTTCGCTTCTGAAAAACGCGCTCTCCGGCAATACCGCATGGGAGGAGCAGTGGCCCGAGGCCGAGCCGCGCGACGCCTATGATGTGGTGATCGTCGGTGCCGGCGGCCATGGCCTCGGCGCGGCCTACTACCTCGCCAAAGAGCATGGGATCACCAGTGTTGCGGTGATCGACAAGGGCTGGCTCGGCGGTGGGAACACTGGTCGGAACACGACGATCATCCGCTCGAACTACCTCTTCGACGAGAGCGCGAAGCTCTACGATCACTCTGTC